>NZ_CDRRTB010000020.1:0-19890 GCF_977045075.1 Peptostreptococcus sp.
GGATGGGGGGCCTCTAGTATATGGTGCCTCGATCCATCTATAAGCTTCTTTTTAGACCTTGCATTTGCCCCCCATAGTACAAATATTACAGGCTCCTCTCTTTGATTTAGGTAGGATATTATATTGTCTGTAAAGGTCTCCCAACCCATACCCTTATGGGAGTTTGCCTGGTGGGCCCTTACAGTCAGGGCCGTGTTGAGTAATAGTACACCCTGCCTGGCCCAAGGTACTAGGTAGCCATTATTTGGTATATATAGACCTAGCTCATCCCTCAGCTCCTTGTACATATTTAAAAGGGACGGTGGTGTCTTTATACCCGGCTTTACAGAAAAGGCCAAGCCATGGGCCTGACCATCATCATGGTAGGGGTCCTGGCCCAATATCAATACCTTTGTCCCTTCATATGATGTATATTTCAAGGCATTAAAAATATCATACATATCTGGAAATACCTGCTGACTCCTATACTCTGACTTTAGAAACTCCCTTAACTTTAGGTAGTATTCTTTTTTAAATTCATCAACTAAGACCTGGTCCCAATCATTACCTATATTTACCATAAGGCCCTCCTGTCATACTATTTTACAATTACATCCTTGTCTAGCTGGCTGTCATCATCACTAATTATCTTTATATTTATCTTGTGTGGTAGGCAGACTATACTTTGGCCTGGCTTATCTATAAAGCCCGTATGGATACAGACCTTGTCTGGACAGTTGGCCTTAGTCATTTCGACTCCCTTGTCATGGATATGTATATTGTTTATCCTACCATTTTTTTCCTTTATACTTATCTTCTGGTCCTTGTCTAGGGGATAGGTATTATATAGCTTGTTTTCTACATAAACCTCTACCCTGGCACCCTGGCCTGAATTCATATATTTATTTATAAGGACTCCCTGTACAATTAGTATGCCCACTATTCCAAAAAGGATTATGTCTCTCTTTTTCATTTCTTCTCCTAATTCTACTCATATGCTTTAAAATATGTTATAATACTTATTGTGCTATATTGATTATAACATAAATGGAGGTAAAAATGAAAAAATCAAATCTTAAGATACTTGCATCAATAATAATTTTCTTTATTATTGGTCTTATATTTTATTTTACAGTTATAGATAAGGTCGGTACTTTTTCTACTACTAATTATTACTTGGATACTGTAAACCAGATCAGTGTCATCAACACTAGGAAGTCCAAGGCTAACAAGGTTCTTCCTGCTTCTGACAAGATAGTCCTTGACATACATAACAAGATGAGCTCCCAGCTGGCTTCAAGTGAAGTCTCAAAGATAAATCAAAATGCGGGTATCCAGCCTATCAAGGTTTCTGACGATACCTATACTGTAATCAAAAAGGCCATCTACTATTCCCAAAAGACAGGTGGAAAGTTTGATATATCAGTTGGTGCTATTTCCTCTATATGGAATATTGGTAATGAGTCTGCAAGAGTTCCATCATCTGAGGAAATCAAAAGCTTGCTTCCTCTTGTCAACTACAAGGATATTAGCCTAAATGACAAAGAAAAGTCTGTCTATCTTAAAAAGAAAGGCATGAAAATAGACCTAGGTGGTATCGCCAAGGGCTATTGTGCTGACAAACTAGCTGACTATCTCAAGGAAAATGGTGTAAAAAATGCTATTATAAACCTAGGTGGAAATATATATGTATTTGGTCAAAATGCCAGGAAGACCGACTTTAATGTAGGTGTCCAGGACCCGGCCAAGACTAATACAGAGTCTCTTGGAACTATACAGCTAACAGATATGTCTATAGTAACATCTGGTGTATATGAGAGATTTATAGAAAAAGACGGTAAGGTCTACCACCACATGATCAACCCGGCTACTGGTTATCCGTTCGAAAATAACTTAAGTAGTGTAACTATAATATCTAAAAAGTCTATAGATGGGGACGCCCTTTCTACCTCTACTTTTGGCCTTGGCCTTGAGGAAGGTATGAAGTTTATAGAGGGGCTTGACGATGTAGATGCCATCTTTATTACAAATGACAAGAAGGTCTATACTACTAAGGGACTTAAAGACAAGTTCAAACTAGAAAATTCAAGCTACAGTCTTGTCAACTAAACTTAATATGAGCAAAAATATAGGGCCTAGTGTGGATATCCACACCAGGCCTCTTTGTTGATCTAATTAAATTATGCCTTCATAACACTTCCAAGTATACCATTTATATACTTGTAGGCATCGTCGTCACAATACTTCTTAGCAATGTTTACAGCTTCATCGCAGGCAACAGCCTCTGGTATAGTAAACATAAATTTGATTTCAGCAACAGCCAACCTCAAGATGGCAACGTCAACTGCAGGCATTGTATCTGTAGTCCAGTTTCTCGCATACTCATTTATATAGGCATCTATGGCCACTATATTGTCTTCAACAGCCCTGGCTGCATCCATCAAATATGAGGAATCCAATATGACCTCCCTATAAGAATCTAGCATATCTATTTCCTTGCCACCATGTGACTTGTGAATTTCTATAGCATCGTCTTCTACTGAATCCAAAAAGCTATCTAGGTCTTGACTTAGACCCTCCCAGCCCGCATTTGATACGGCCCTGCTATAGAGATACTTCATAAATATTTCCCTAGAAACCTTCCTCTGCATTATTAAATTATTAGCTCTAGTCATTTTCTTTCTTTTCTGCCTTTTCCTTTTTTATCACTAGGCTATCAACATGTACATTTACCTTATCAACCTTAAGACCTGCCATAGTTTCTACTGCGTTTACTATGCTTTCCTGAACCTTAAGTGATACATCTGGTATTACCTGACCATACTTAACAGCTATATCTATGTCTATTATAGCCTTGTCATCTTCAACACTTACCTTTATCCCGTGATTCCTAAATAGCTTGTCTGTAAATGAAGTAGACTTGTCTATACCGTCTATTTCTAGTGCTGCAAAACCAGCTATTGTCTGTATAACATCATTTGAAATCTTTATCTGACCTAAATTTTCCATAGTACACCTCCATGTTTATTTCACTATTATCTTATGCTACAATAATACCAAAATATACTTATTTTTGCAAATTATTTTTCCTTTATAAGGCCTGACCTATAGGCAGCTAGAAGGTCCTTAAGATCCTCTACCCTCTCCAATAGCTGTAGGCCATCATTTGTATCCTTAATCATCCTTCTCTTGGCCTTGTGCTCTACCAAGACTGTAGATGAAATGATATCTCTCTCGTTTTTAACAGCGTCCTCCTTTGATGTAAAAGGCTCATGGGCAACCAGCTGTAGCGTTCTTGAATTGTATATTAGGGTGTAGCCTGCCATACCAGTCTTACTCTGATAGGCCTTAGAAAATCCACCATCTATTACTAAAACCTTACCCTGGGCCTTGACAGGACTTTCTCCCTTCTTGTACTTAACTGGAACATGGCCATTAATTATATGGTCTTCGTCAAAGTCCATATTGAACTCGTCAAAGATCTTCTTTAGGATGGTCATGTCCTCTCTCAGGTTAAAGTAAGGGTTTTTGTTCTCCTTATGAGTTGCCTTGTCCTCTATAAAGTACCTCTCATAGGTAGTCATATCGTCCTTACCAAATAGGGAAGAACACTTGCCTGTCCATAGGTACCAGAACATGTCCAGACCATAGGACCTCTTTTCTTCATCCTCCTCATAGTAGGCCTCCCTAACCAGGGATTCCATCTTGTCTAACAAAGCCTTGCCCGAATACCTCTGTCCCTTTAGTTCCATGGACATAAAGCTTCCATCATCATTAAGTGGAAGGCCACCATGGATTAGGAGGTTGCCATTGTACTTAAGGTAAATACTACCCTTAGAGAATAGAAAGTTTACATGCTTTTGAAGCTTGTCACTTGACATAAAAGCATCTGCTAGCTTGTCGATTATCTCCCCTTCTTCCTCTGTAAGCCTATAAGGGTCATTCGGGTCTATAGTTGGAAAGTTAGTATCCTTAAGAGGATAGGTCTTACCCTTGATTACTATGGTTCCCTTATCATAGTCGACCTTGTCTAGAAGCAACCTATGGCTCATTTCATACTCTGGCCTCCTATTTATAATGGCTCCTTCCAGCTTGAACTGTATAACACTGATAGCCTTGTGGATTTTAGCTATCATGGAAATTTCCCTCATATTTGAATCATCACGGTCAACTTTAGGCTGAAATTCACTGCATGGATCATGCCTGTAGGTATTTATGGCAAAGCTGGCCAATGGAAGTAGGTTTATACCATATATATCCTCTATAATATCCAAGTTATCGTACCTAGATGATATCCTCAAGGCATTTGCTATACAAGTCTTTTCACCTGCTGCTGCCCCCATCCAAAGTATGTCGTGGTTACCCCACTGTATGTCAACGCTGTGGTGGTCCATCAACCTATCTACTATTAGGTCTGGCCTTGGTCCTCTGTCGTAAATATCGCCAACTATGTGGAGCCTGTCAACCACCAACTTTTGTATTACCTTGGCTAGGGCCCCTATAAAGTCCTCTGACTGGCCCAGCGTAATAATAGATTCTACTAGAGATACATAGTATTCTTCCTTATGCTCGCTCTTTCTGTGCTCATGCATTAGTTCTTCTATTACATAGGCATAGTCCTTTGGCAGGAGCTTTCTAACCTTAGACCTGGTATACTTACTAGAACAATACTTGCATAATTCCACTAACCTATATATAGATATCCTATAGAAGTCCTCCATATTTGCTTCAGTCTTCTTTATCATCTCTATCTTGCTAAATGGATAGTAGACCAAGGTAGCCAAGGACCTCTTTTCCGAATCCATCATGGTATTTGTAAAGAGCTCATCTATCTTTCTCCTAACCACGCCTGACCCATTTTTCAAAACATGGATAAAGGGCTCATGCTCTCCGTGTATGTCTGATAAAAAATGCTCTGTCCCCTTTGGTAGGTTCAATATTGCCTCTAAATTGATTATTTCCGTACTTGCTTCAGATATTGTCTTATACTGGTTGGACATCAGTTTCAAATACTTGAACTTAAGGTCCTTTTCGTCGACAGCTAAATTATCTCTCATATCTACCTCCAAAACACTCGACTGGTTTACCTACTTGTCTTCTTCCTTTTCCTGGTCGCTTGATATATATGCCCTAATTTCCTCGACTACATTTCCATCTACAAACTGTATCGCCTGCCTAATAGCATTCTTGATTGCCCTAGCATCAGAGCTACCATGTGCCTTTATTAGGCCTCCTTCTACTCCTAAAAATGGTGCACCACCATGTGAAGAGTAGTCAAGCGAGTCCTTTAGCCCTCTTAGGCTATCTTTCATCATTAGGGCTCCTAGCTTAGCTTTAGTAGAAGACATCATAGTCTCCTTTAACTTCTTGAAAAGTGAAAGTACTGTTCCCTCTAGGGTCTTAACTATCATATTACCTATAAAGCCGTCACATATAACTACATCACAAACACCATTGAGTATTTCCCTAGTCTCCATATTGCCTATAAAGTTCATGTCATTCCTGTCCTTCAGTAGGTCAAATGTAGTCTTTACTAGGTCATTACCCTTGCCCTCTTCTGTACCAATATTGGCCAGGGCAACCCTAGGCTTGTCTATCTTCATAACCCTCTTGGCGTAGATATTAGTCATGGCTGCAAAGTCAACTAACTGCTGGGCATCACAGTCTACATTGGCACCAGTATCTGATAAAAGGCTAAGTCCCCCATCCATTGTAGGTATGGCTGTACAAATACAAGGCCTGCTAATGCCCTTGATCCTTTTAATTACAAAGACACCGCCACTTAGAAGGGCCCCTGTACTGCCAGCTGATACCATGGCATCAGCCTTCTTATTTTTAACCATATTAAGGGCCACTACCATAGATGAGTCCGTCTTCCTCCTAATAGCAACTACTGGCTTCTCATCATTTGTAATGACCTGGCTAGTAGGAACTATTTCTATCTTTGTCTTGTCACAATCATACTTGGCTAATTCTGCCTCTAGTAGGCCCTTATCACCTGTTATTACTATATCTATACCGTATTCCTTGACGGCCATGCAGGCTCCCTCTACAGGGGCCATAGGTGCATTATCTCCGCCCATTCCATCTATAACTATCTTCATATTTAACCTCCATTTAAAGCTACTAATTAAATTATATCACATTTTTGAACGTAAAAATAGCGTAAGCAAAAAAGCTTACGCTACCTAAAAATCATATTTCGTTTTCTAAAATCTAATTAGTCAACTGATACTACTTCTTTACCATCGTATGATCCACAGCTTAGACAAACTCTGTGTGGTAACTTTGGTTCGTGACACTGTGGACACTCAACAAAACCAGTAGGAACCATCTTTGAATTAGACGCTCTTCTCATTTTAGTTTTAGATTTAGATGTTCTACGCTTTGGTACTGCCATGAAGACACCTCCTTACTCTATTTTAACAATTCTTTTAATTTAGCAAATCTAGGATCAATGTCATCGTCGTCCATGGAGTCTTCACATATACAGTCTTTAGTATTCAAGTCTACCCCACAGCCCGAACATATTCCTTTGCAATCTTCGCTACACAACACTTTTTGAGGCATGTTATAAGTCAGAGTACTGTCTACAAGTTTCAAGAGATCAATCTCTGTCCCTTCTAGAGGAAATATATCTACATCTTCATAACTATCCTCATCATACGTTTCTTTCATTAAGTATGCATCTATCTCATAAGCCACCGGAACATCAAGGTCTTTTAAACATCTTGAGCAGGCACCCTTGTAATCAAAGTCTACCTTAGCCTTCAGTAAAAAATTCCTTCCCACCCTGGATATCCTACCAGTTAGACGCAGGGGTGATATCAAATTATAATCTACACCATAATATCTAATCGACTCTACATTTTCACAAAAATCAAAGTCTACACTTTCTCTCTCTTTATTAGTTAGAGAATCTATATTTAGCTTCATAAATTTATCACCTCTAAAACATTACTTGTCTATTATACATATTTGAGTCTTATTTGTCAAGTATTTTTAACGATTAGATAGTCTTAAAGTATCTCTTGCTATCATCAATTCTTCGTTTGTTGGTATCAATAATACCTTTACTCTTGAATCGTCTGAAGAGATTATCCTATCCTTACCTCTTACATCATTCTTTTCAGGATCTAGCTTGATTCCCATAAAGTCCATGTCAGCACAGATCATTTCTCTCATGCCTATACCATTTTCTCCAAGACCAGCTGTAAATACTATTGCATCTACACCATTCATCTCAGCAGCATAAGCACCTATATACTTCTTTACCCTCTGAGCATATGCGTCTAGGGCATTTATAGCAAGCTGGTTTCCTTCAGCTGCTGCATCCTCTATATCTCTAAAGTCGGAAGATATACCTGTCATACCGTATACTCCTGACTCCTTGTTCATTAGCTTGTCAACACCGTCAGCGTCAAGACCTTCCTTCTTCATAACGAAAGGTATTATGGCTGGATCTATATCACCACATCTAGTTCCCATGATTAGACCCTCTAGTGGAGTTAGACCCATTGAAGTATCTACTGACTTACCGCCGTCTACTGCAGTTATAGATGCTCCATTACCAAGGTGGCAAGTGATTATCTTTAGGTCTTCTGGCTTCTTACCTAGCATTTCTGCAGCCTTCTGAGATACGTATAGGTGAGAAGTTCCGTGGAATCCATATCTTCTTATACCATGCTTCTTATATAATTCATGAGGCAAACCATACATAAAAGATTTTTCTGGCATTGTCTGGTGGAAGGCTGTATCGAATACACCTACCATTGGTACATCAGGAAGTATAGCCTTACAAGCTTCTACACCCATTAAATTAGCTGGGTTGTGTAGTGGTGCAAGGTCACTACAATCCTTGATTGCAGCTATTACTTCATCAGTCAAGACTGCAGAAGAAGCAAACTTTTCTCCACCGTGAACTATTCTGTGTCCAACAGCATCTATCTCCTTCATTTCCTTTACAGCTCCAACAGTTGGATCAACTACAGCACTTAGAACATGGCCGATAGCATCCTTATGGTCCTTCATTGGCTGCTCTACAACATGCTTACCATCTAGACCTTCCTTTTCATGCTTAAGGATTGAGCCATCTATTCCTATTCTTTCAACCAATCCCTTACAAAGTACTGCTTCATTCTCCATATCGATTAACTGATACTTTAATGATGAACTACCGCAATTTAACACTAAAACTTTCATTTAATTACATTCCTCCACTTAATCTTAATTATTTTACCTCTGTTAATATACCACTTTTTTTAGAAAAAGTACATATGCTTCTTAAAAAAACAAACTTAAAAAATCTACTTGAATCAAAAATTAAATCTTGTATCAAAAAAATCTGCCTGACCCCTTGCCAGTAGGTCCGGATTCTTGGAATAGTATTTCTGGTAATAGATGGCCGATGTCCTCATATCTATATCTAGGAGTTTTCTGAACAAGGCATTCTCCCTGTATTGGTCACTATCTATAGACTTTGCCGGACTTGTTACTATACTAATATTGGACTCTTCCTTTACCATCCTAAGTATATCCCTACCCCCTTGGGTCATACCTAAAACCCTTATATAGGGAAGGCTCTCGATATGCTTCACCTGGTCTAGGTCTTCCCCCCTGATACCGAGCAGGATATTGTATAGGGCCCTTCTTATCTTAGCCCTTGTGTGAGACTTGTTGGTCAAGGCTTCTACTGCCTCTCCCATAGTCACAGACCTTAGAATATGTTTTTCTATAGACCTATCCAGGCCACCATTGACCTCAAAATACTCCTCTAACCTGCCGCTTTCCCTGGCAACTATATAGGATATTTCACCAAAGAAGGCTTCATCTCCCATAAGACCGGTTCCTTGGTCCATAATTCCCTTGATTATATCAAGAACTGACTCATCAATAGCCTTACCTAGATGCTTGTCTAAGTCAGTGCCAGATAAGACACTATCTGCCATACCTAAAGCTTGTCCAGTCCTTATTTTTGTAGTCGATCCTAATAGGGCAGCCCTAATAGCACTTGCTGATGGGAGGTCTCCATCTAGGTCCTGACTACTATATGAAGATCCCTTTCTCCTTATGGTTACTGGCTCCATAGTCGTTCCTAGCCTTTTTCCCTCCTTAAGGTATTCTAGGCCCAATATATTATTAGACTGACCCAAGACTTCTCCTATATCAAAGTCTCTAAAACCCTCTTTAATGGCCTCTTCTCTCGCCTTCGCATAAGATAGACTAGTCTTCATCAGGTCCTTGGCCCTCTTGTCTATCCAGTCAGCCTGGTCATAGATAAAGTTGGCCAGGCCAGTTAACCTCTCTATACTACCATCCTCTGAACCAAAACAAAAAGAATCTACACAGCCCAATGAATTTAGACTGAGTAGACCCCCTCTAGCAAATATTTCAGCAGTCTGTCCAGCAAAGATGCTTGGTATTTCTAGGACCAAGTCCACCCCATTTTCTAGGGCCATTTGGGCCCTGGCATACTTATCCACTAGGGCAGGACCTCCCCTTTGTACAAAGTTACCACTCATGGCTACCACGAGGTGGCTACAAGAGGATACCCTCTTGAATTCCTGAATCTGGTAACTGTGTCCCTTATGAAAGGGGTTGTATTCTGCTATTATTCCACCTAACTTCATATGCCTATAGCTGGGATTTACCCTTTCTAACCTCGGATAGGATTTCTACTAAAGTAGCTTCAACACTTTCTAGTTGCTCTATAGAGTAGTTTCTAGCCCCTGTTCTAAGGTCCCTCGAGTAGTCTGTAGCTTCCTTTATCATCTTTTCGGACCTAGCCTTGGCATCCTTGTTTATCTTACTTTCAGATACAAGCTCTTCAGCCCTGATAGTGGCTTCCTTCATCATACTTTCAATTTCTGCATCAACCTGTTTGTTTTTTATTATGATTTCGTCATTACATTCTCTGATTTTCTGTTCTCTCTCCCTCTTGGCCTCTTCCCTAAGGAAGTCTGCATCATTTCTAGCAGATTCAAGAATAGAGTCCTGCTCCTTTATAATTTTTAGGGCAGTATCAAGTTCATATGGTAGGGCTCCCCTTAGCTCATCTATTAGGTCAAGCATTTCGTCCCTATCCACCCCTACTTTCTTTGAAAGTGGGAAACCATTAGCCTGGTTAAGCATTTCTTCCATATCGGAAAGTATTTGCATAATCTTGATATCTTCGTTCATATTTATCCTCCAATTTATATACTATATTAATTCTTTTCCTTTTAGCTTTTCAATTACACATCTTGGTACTAGGTTGCTCACATCAGCATTAAAGTGGAGCACCTCTTTTATAAGCGAAGAACTGATAAAAGAATATGTCTTGCTAGTTGGCAAGATAACAGTCTCCAATTTATCATTTAATTCCTTGTTCATATGAGCCATCTGTAGCTCATATTCCATATCAGCTATAGTCCTAACCCCCCTAACAAGTACACTTATATCATTTTTTATACAATATTCTATCAAAAGACCATCAAAGCTAATCACACTTACATTTTCCAGGTGCTTGATTGATTCCTTAATCAAGTCCATCCTCTCATCCATAGAGAATAGGGTCTCCTTGTTAGGATTTATCAGCAAACCCACCTCCAAGTGATCAAACATCTTGGCAGCCCTTTCAATTATATCTATATGGCCATTGGTAATAGGATCAAACGTCCCTGCGAATATGGCCTTTACACCCTTACTCATCATCATCCTCCAAACAGTAGAAAGTCAACATTGTAATACCGTACTTTTTTTCCTTGTAAACCTCTAGACCCTCAACTTGACCTATAGGCATTTTGGCATCGTGTTCAACTATGACTATTCCGTCTTTTTTCAATATCTTGCAGGCCCTTATAGTATCTAGGACCTCTTCAAAAAGCCCCTTATAGTAGGGAGGGTCGATAAAAATCATATCAAAACTTTGATTTTTTGTCCCCATATCCCTTAGGCACCTTTTAAAGTCACCACTAACTATCTGGCTCCTATCAGCCACTCTTGCCTTTTCGATATTAGACTTTATTATCTTGATACTGTCGAGACTATTATCGCAAAACACTGCCTGGCTTGCACCTCTTGACAATGCCTCTATTCCCAGGGCACCACTACCAGCAAAAAGGTCTAGCACCTGGCTATCATAAACCCAGTCCTGTACTATATTAAACATGGACTCCTTTACCCTGTCAGTGGTAGGTCTTACCCTATCATCTCCTGGTGTATTGAGTTTTAGCCCCCTGGCACTTCCTGATATTACTCTCACTCCTAGTCCCCCTAATAAAATCTTTACTTAGATATATTTTATCATACAATATAGTATTTAACTAGATTAATGTTCTTATTTTAGACAAAATATTATAAATACAAATAGATATAAATATTATACTAAAATAATAAGATAAATGAACTATAGTTTCTAAGTATTTATTTAACTAATATAATGCTATACATGTAAATCTATATGGATATATTTCCACCTATTGACTTAAACATTTCCTCTATTTTAAGTCTTATCCCTTCATTATCCTTGACCCTAAGAGCTGGATCCTGGGCATATATTTCTCTGGCCTCTTTTTGGACCAGTCTAAGTATCTTCATATGTTTGAATAGGTTAGCTACCCTTAGTTCAGGCAGACCATGCTGCCTGGTACCAAAAAAGTCTCCTGGTCCCCTTAGCTCTAGGTCCTTTTCTGATATTTTGAAGCCATCGTTGGTCTCTTCCATTATAGCCATCCTATGCCTACAAATTTCTGTCTTTGACCCATATATGAGTGTACAGTAGGATTTTTCACTCCCCCTACCCACACGTCCTCTCAACTGGTGGAGCTGGGCAAGTCCGAATCTCTCTGCATTTTCAATTATCATCAGACTGGCATTAGGTACATTTACACCTACTTCTATTACAGTTGTCGATACAAGTATATCTAGCTCGTGGTTCTTAAAGGCCTCCATAACCTGGTCCTTCTCACTTGCCTTCATTTTCCCGTGTAAAAGTCCCACCCTAAGGTCCTTAAAGAAGTCATACCTTAGCTCGTCATATACCTCACTAGCTGACTTTAGGTCTAGGGTCTCACTTTCCTCTACCAGTGGGCATACCACATATACCTGCCTTCCCTTTTCTATCTCTGACCTAACCTTAGACATATAGTAGGACTCTCTTTTTCTCTTTTCTATAGCCAAGGTTTCTATAGGTTTCCTGCCTGGTGGTAACTCATCTATTATCGATATATCAAGGTCTCCATATAGGATAAGGGCCAGGGTCCTAGGTATAGGTGTGGCCGTCATTACCAGGACATCCGGATTTTCAGACTTTGAAGTCAGCCTCCCCCTCTGGTTGACACCAAAGCGGTGCTGTTCATCCGTAATTACCAGGCCTAAGCTGGCAAATTCTACCCTATCCTCTATTAGGGCATGGGTACCAATCAGGATATCTACTTGGCCGCTTGCTAGGTCCTCAAGGATTTCTCTGGCCTCCTTCTTTGTGGAGCTGCCAGTTAAGACCTCAACCCTAATGCCCGTACCTTCAAAGAAATTCTTAAAACTCTCCATATGCTGTTTGGCTAAAATTTCAGTTGGAGCCATGTAGGCTCCCTGATAACCATTTAGGACACAATTAGCCAAGGCCAACTGGGCGACAACCGTCTTACCTGAGCCAACATCCCCCTGAACTAGTCTATTCATTATCCTGTCAGATGTCATATCCTCAATTATTTCATCATAGGCCTTCTGTTGAGCACGAGTTAGTTTAAATGGAAGTTTTTCTTCTATCTTATCCATGTTCTTGTGCCTTTGAAATCTTATCCCCTTACCAACCTTATTGTTACCCTTTACAGTAAAAAGGCCTAGCTGGAGGAAGAGCAGCTCTTCAAAGATCAGCCTATACATGGCGATTTTTACATTCTCTTTTTTTTCCGGAAAATGCATATTTTTTATGGCAAAGTCAACCCCGCACAGGTTGTACTTGTCAACCAACCATTTGGGCAGGTATTCGTCTATACTGATATCTGATGATTCGAATATATTCCTTATCATCCCCATGACTTCCTTATTACCTACTCCTGCTGTAAGACTATATACCGGTACTATTATCCCTGTATTTTTATCTAATTTATCGTATTCTATCTCACAATTATGTAGCTCAGTAACAGGTCCAAGATTCTTTTTTACACTTCCAAATACCTTGACTATGTCACCCACCCTAAAGGTATTTCTTAGATAGGCCTTATTGAAAAACACCAGCTTGGCCTTGCCAGTATCATCGCTGACATAAAATTCCGTAATGCTAAATTTTCTACGACTAACTGAGTTTATCCTGTCTATCTTGACCCTTACACCCGTTTTTTCGCCCTCTTCTAGCTGGAATATTTTTTTCTGCCTACTCCTATCTTCAAATTGCCTTGGGAAATAGTAGAGGGCATCCTTGACTGTGAATATTCCCAGCCTGGCCATCTTTTCTGCCTTTTTGGGACCTATCCCCTTTACAAATTGTATATTTTCATTTAATACACTGTACATGCTTCCTCCATATATGAAAAGAGTATAGGTTGGACTACCTATACTCAAATATATTATTACAACTACGATCCCTAGCCTTATCTCTTTAAGCGTCAACACAATGTTAGGCTACTAGCGGTCTCTTGTAGTTTGCATTTAAAGCCTACTCCACAGATATCAGGTAGTAGTATAGAGGCTGACCTCCATAGTAAAGTTCTACATCCAGGTCTTCAAATTCATCCTGGATATTCTCTGCAAATAGTCTTGCAGCATCTTCCTCTACATCTTCACCATAGTATAGGGTAATTATACTTGCATCATCATCTACCATTTCCTTAATGACGTTTCTAGTAACCTCTTCAACCTGCTTACCTGAAGAAATTAGGGCCTTACCAGTGATACCAATTACATCACCTTCAGCAACCTCTATGCCACCCATTACGGTATCTCTTACTGCATAAGTAATCTCTCCTGACTTAATAGTTTCAAGAACAGACTCAAAGTTTTTCATATTTGCTTCTGGGTCTGCATCATGGTCAAATGTAACCATGCAGCTGATACCCTGTGGTATATTCTTAGTAGGAACTACATATACATTTTTATCTGATAGCTCCTTAGCCTGGTTGGCAGCCATTATTACATTGCTGTTGTTAGGCATAATAAATATGTTCTTGGCATTTATCATCTTGATTGCATTCATAAAGTCCTCTGTAGATGGGTTCATTGTCTGACCACCTTCGATAACTATGTCAACACCTAGCTCATCGAATATGTCTGCTAGACCCCTACCCATAGTAGTCGTGATAAATCCAAATTCCTTTTCTTCTTCATTTACAACAAAATCGTCCTCAGCAGTTACCTGATCAAGTTCTTCCTGCTCTTCATCAGTGATAATCTGGTTTTCATGCTGAAGTCTCATGTTTTCTATCTTTATAGTCAATAGCTGACCAAACTTTAGGGCCTCTTCTAGGGCCTTACCAGGGTTGTTAGTATGAACGTGAACCTTGATAACTCCATCATAACCTACAACAACTAAGCTATCTCCATAACCCATCATTATATCCCTGATAGTATCAGAATCTACTTCCTGTGATTCTAGTATAAATTCAGTACAGTAGCCAAACTTGATGTCTACATCCCTAGCACTATCACTGTGAACACCTGTAGTTGGGGCAGACTTAGTTTCCTCGCCACCAGCCTGTAGCCTTACAGGATTACCCTTTAAGGCACTCAACATACCCTCGTACAGACATACCAAGCCCTTACCACCAGAGTCAACAACCCCAGCATCCTTAAGATTCTTTAATAGGTCTGGTGTCCTTTCAAGAGACTTGTCGGCTTCCTCAACTAACATTTCCATAAATTCTACAAAGTCCTTAGCCTTCTTTGAATTCTTTACGGCAAAGTCACTTGATTCTCTTACAACTGTAAGGATCGTACCCTCTATAGGCTTGATTACAGCCTTGTAGGCAGTATCAGAACCTGACTTTAGGGCCTTGGCAAGGTCTTCAACGCTTAGCTGGTCCTTACCCTCTATAGACTTAGCTATACCTCTTATAATCTGTGATAGGATAACTCCTGAGTTACCTCTGGCCCCCATCAATGACCCCTTAGATAGGGCCTTACCTAGGTCAGTTATAGAATCAGACTTTATAGTCTTTAATTCCTTTATAGCTGAAGCTATTGTAAGCGACATATTTGTACCCGTATCTCCATCTGGAACTGGGAATACATTTAGCTTATCTATCAAATCCTTATTGTTCTGTAGATGGTTTGCACCAGAGATAAACATCTCCTTTAACAACTTACCATTAATACTTTCTATCATTTCTCTCCTCCTGATTATTTGACTCTTATTCCTTGAACACTTACAGTAACTAAGTTAACCTTTATTCCAGAATACGTCTCAACAGTGTACTTGATTCTCTCAATAATATTGTTGGCAACTGTTGTAATGTTTGTACCATACTGTAATATAACAGAAATTTCTATATCTACCTGATTTTCGTTAATTTCTACAATATTAACACCCTTAGTGGCGTTCTCACCCTTTAAAAGTTCTACTATCCCCTTTGACTTTGATGAAAAGCCAACCAAGCCGTAACTTTCTGTAGCAGCCTTATAAGTAAGCTGCGCCAATACATTTTTGTCTATTTCTATATTTCCTAATTTACTAGTTAAAATTGAACTCATGTTGACCTCCTAAATTATATATATTCTTATACACTATTATACAAAAAAATAAGCAGTAATGCAATTTTTTACTTGATTTTTTCATACCACTATGATATTATTAATTATGTTTTTAGGCTTAATATTTTAGTATTAAGGAGGTGTGCGTAATGTCAAAAGTATGTAGCGTGTGCGGTAAAGGTAAAATATCTGGAAACCAGGTATCACACTCAAATAAGCATAATAAGAGAACTTGGTCAGCTAATATAAGAAACGTGAAGGCTGTTGTTGATGGATCTCCTCAGAGAGTTTCTGTTTGTACAAGATGTCTACGTTCAGGAAAAGTTGAAAGAGCATAATGACGACAAAAGATACCATGAGCTGGTATCTTTTTTTGTTGTATTAAATTTTTTTCTAATCAAGATATCTATCGCCTAAAACATCATATAGGCCCCTTGTCCTTATCCTTACCTCAGGTATTACTGGCAAGGCTATAAATGATAGGGCTATAAATGGTTCTATACCCTTTGGTACACCCATCTGGTGGGCCCTTTTAATCATCCTTGACAGTGTTTCATTCATCCTTTCGCTATCCAGATCACTCATAAGTCCCATCACCGGTAGTGGCAGGGCATCGAATATATGGCCATCTTCTACCAGGACATATCCACCCCTCATTTCCTTTAGCTTGTCAATGGCCAACATCATATCCCTATCATTGTCACCAAGGACTATTACATTGTGGGAATCATGGGATACACTTGAGGCTACTGCCCCATTTTTTATATTATAACCCGAGACCTTGGCCACATGATACTTGCCTGTATTATGGTGTCTTTCTATTATAGCCACCTTTGATATAGTCCGACCAAAGTCTTCATACTCTTGGTCCTTCTTGCCTCCCAGATTAAGCTCTTCAAACCTATCATTATCCAGATCAAGCAATTTGGTCAATATTTCCCCTTCTACCATGCCTATCGCATAACGTCTACTCTTGTAGGCTAGCATTTCTTCCTTAAACCAGTCAATATGAATACTATTAAGTAAGTCTGAATCTACCTTATTCTTATTGCCCTCATATACCTTGTCAATAAATTTTCCCCTATACATAACCCTATCTATATCGACACCGTCCATGTCGTTGAGAATTATCAGGTTGGCCTTCTTGCCGACTGCCAGCATGCCTAGGTCGTCTAGACCATAACACTGGGCCGGATTTAAGCTGGCCATCTTGTAGGCATCGAGAGGGTCCAAGCCAAGACCGATTGCCTTCCTAACATTATGGCTGATATGGCCCTCTCTTTGAATATCCTCTATGTGCTTATCGTCTGTACAGAAGGTAAATCTGGAAATATCGGTCTTATTTTCTATTATACCCCTGACTATTGCTTCCAGGTTCCTAGCTGCTGACCCCTCTCTAATATGGACATACATGCCGTTTCTAACCTTCATCATAGCATACTCATATTCTGTTGACTCATGGTCTGTTAAAATACCAGACATGGCATAGGCTGCCAGGTCCTTGCCCTCTATAGATATGGCATGGCCATCCTTTACCCTATTTTCAAAAATTTCTAGCTTGTCCATCATCCTAGACTCACATCCTATGACTGCCCTTTCGTCCATGACCTCACCAAGTCCCAAAATCCTAGACCTACCTAATAGCTTACTAAGGTCGTCAGCCCCCATTAGACAGCCTGTATCTTCCCCATCCCTACAGGGTACACAAGAGGGTGCCATTATATACACATCCCCACTTGCCTCCCTTGTCTGGTCCAGTATATAGTCTATGCCCTTTAGACCTGCAACGTTGGCAGCCTCATGGGGGTCTGCTATAAAGGTTGTAGTACCAGAACGTGATGCATAATGGACCAACTCTTTTGGATTTGCCAGGGTAGACTCAAAATGGAGGTGAGAATCTATAAAGCCTGGACTTATATATTTGCCCCTGCAATCAATCTCTTCTCGACCATCATAGTCACCAATGCCAACTATAAAATGGTCCTTGATGGCTATATCAGCTTCCAGAACTTCTCCTGACTGAACCATTATGAGTCTGGCATTTTTCAAAACTAGGTCTGACTTTTTCTCACCTAGTGTATATTTAACATATTTTTTATAGTCTTCTATCTTCATATAGGGCTCACCCTCCTTTAAAATATGGGACCCAATCTTCATGATCAAGGTCCCATAGTCTACTTTATTTAAATTCTATATAAGACCCTTTACAGGTTAGTGCTAGTCTTTAAGTAGTAATACTACGCCAACAATAAATATAAGAATCAAGCTCAAGACGCCATTTCTTACATCACCTGTAATCTGGGTAACAATACCTACTAAAAATGGTCCCATTATGGCTGCAAACTTACCGAATATATTGTAGAAGCCAAAAAATTCATTTGAATTTTCCTTTGGAATCATCTTGGCAAAGTATGACCTACTCAGGGCCTGTATACCCCCCTGAGAACTACCGACAAGGATAGATAAAATCCAGAATTCCCTAGCCGTCTTAAGGAAGAAGGCAAGTATACATATTACAATATAAACACATATACCTGCAATTAGCATGGCCTTACCCTTAAAAATTTGGGCTAGTTTCCCGTATATAATAGCAAATGGAAAGGCAACAAATTGAGTGACTAGCAGTATTACCAGTAGGGTTGTAGAATTTATTCCTACAGTTGTACCAAAACTAGCTGCCATCCTAATAATTGTATCAACTCCATCTATATAAAAGAAGTAGGCACATAGGAATAAAAATGCCTTTCTGTTCTTCCTAACCCTATAAAAGCTCTTCCTGAGCATAGCAATAGAGTCCTTGAACCTATATTTTTCATATGGCTTTCCATGTATCTGGTCTACATTTTTTAACATTGGCAGGGTGAATATCAGCCACCACATAGTGGTTATAAAGAATGATATCTTGCTGGCCGTAATAGTGGATATAGGCAGTATAGACTTCTGAGCAGCCATTATAATACCCATACAAATAATAAATGGTATTGTGCTACCGATATAGCCAAATGCATATCCTAGGGATGATATCATATCCATCCTCTCTTCTGTAGTTATATCAGTCAAGAATGAGTCATAGAATACATTACTTAGAGAGAAACCTATAAGTGAAATAATATAGGTAGCCATAAGTAGTTGCCACTGGCCATAAGGTATAAAGGTAATCATTCCTGAGAATATAATACCCAGCATAGAGAAGATAGTAAAGAACTTCTTCTTTACACCCATATAGTCTGCCAAGCCACCCATAAAAGGTGATAGAACAGCCACTATTAGGGATGCAATGGCATTAGTATAGCCCCAATAAGAAGTTGCCATTGCCTTGGACAAACCTGCCTCTCCCACCATTGCTGTAAAATATATAGGTAGGATTGTCGCTAGCATCGTCATTGTAAAAGCCGAGTTGCCCCAATCGTACAGAATCCACGATTTTTCTTTCTTTGTAACTCTTAACACATTAAACCTCCAAAATCTCCACTAGTGCCCTGCCATCAGTACCCTTCATTTCCAGGCCAAGTATAGCAGCCAGGGTAGGTCCTTCATCTGTCAGTGACATCTCGTCTAAAAATACATTCTTTTTTATTCCCTTACCAGCAACTAAAAATACTGTTTCGTAGTTTTCCTTGCTAGATGGGTTATATCCGTGATTATTTATACATACCTTCGAGGATCTTTTCGGTGCCTCTAAGACCCTTATCAAGGCCTGGTCTTCCACCTCATCCTTAAAAAAGTAGCCAACTGCCGCTTCAAGCATAAACCTGCAGGATGGGTCTGCACCCATCTCTTGGGCTTCCTCACTATTATATACCCTTTCAATTGCCCCATTAGATATAAGTGGCTCTATAGCCTCCATCAGGTCTTTATTACTTACATCTTGACCTGCATATATATAGGCAGATCCATCAGCAGACTTGCACACAGCCTTATAGTTAGCAACCAGGTTGTCCTGGCTCTTAGTCAGTAGACCTGCTCCTTCCAAAAGCTTGTTTGGATATATGTTAGTGTGTCCATCTATACTACTATGGTCTCCAAGGACAACTATAACAGAGTCCTCGTAAATTCCCTTTTGCTTTAGTTTGGTCACCAGGTCTCCTAGCCTCTTATCAAGCCTCAGCATGGCATCTTGGGCCTCCCTAGAATTAAATCCATATTCATGTCTTTGTGAGTCTAGGTCTATATAGTGGACCATATTTATGTGGGCTGGATACCTATCAAGTGCATACATAAAGGATGCATGAGAGAAGTTGTCCA
>NZ_CDRRTB010000021.1:0-19395 GCF_977045075.1 Peptostreptococcus sp.
AAGCTATTTGAAGAGATACTATAAGCTCGGGAGGAAGATATGAAAATATACAAGGAGCTTCAAGCCTTAAAGGAGAAAGAATATGCAGATTTTCAAGCCAAACTGGTTCCGACTATAGAACCATCGACAATTTTAGGCATTAGGGTACCAAAGCTTAGGGCCTTAGCCAAGTCATATATAAGGGACCAGGAATGCCAAGTGTTTCTTGATAGTCTACCACATAACTACTATGATGAAAATATGTTGCATGCAATACTGATTTCAGAGATGAAGGACTATGATAAATGTATTAATAGGCTGGAGACCTTCCTGCCGTATGTAGATAATTGGGCGGTATGTGATATTATGTCCCCCAAGCTTTTTAAAAGATACAAGGAGGACCTGATGACCAGGATTAAGGTATGGATGGCCTCTGAGGAAACCTATACGATTAGGTTTGGTCTGGGTATGCTAATGACTCATTTTTTGGATGAGGACTTTAGACCAGAATACCTTGATATGGCTTCCAGCATTAGGTCTGATGAATATTATGTGAATATGATGATAGCCTGGTTCTTTGCTACGGCCCTAGCCAAGCAGTGGGAGGTCAGCCTTCCTTATATTGAGGACAAGAGATTGGATGACTGGACCCACAAAAAGGCTATACAAAAGGCCAGGGAAAGTCTCCGTATCAGCAAGGAAAAAAAGGAATACCTAAAGGGACTAAAGTAGTTGACATTTATACTCTATGGGGGTATAACATAGATAAAGGTAAACTGATTGAAATAAAAACATAGCTACAATATATGGCGAAAGAGATGATTTAAGGAGGAAGACTTATGAACTTTTTGGAATTGGCAAAGGAACGTTATTCCTGCAAGAGCATGGATGGAAGAAGGGTTGAAAATGAAGAGGCCCTGATGCTATTGAACCTAGGATATCCGGCAGAAGGTGCTGGCCCACTTGCCAACCACGGAACTCGTAAGCCTCTAGAGGAAACCGTAAAGTATGTATAAAAAATACTTGTATAAAAGTAAGAGAGCACTAAGTAAGGTAGATAAGTAAGGTAGATAGGTAAAGTAAATATGTAATTAAGTAGAAAAGTAGGACCAATGAAATTGGAAAATGAAAGCAAATCGTTAATTAAATATATAGGTACGATTAAGCTGTATAAATGGAGGTGGATATATGAATACTCTGATATGCTATAAGAAGTGCACTACCTGCAAGGGGGTAGAGAAGATAATGAAGGACCAGGGTCTTGACTATGACCTAAGAGAAATAGATAAGGAAAATCCAAGTATAGAGGAGTTGAAGGCTTGGAGAGAAAAGTCAGGCCTACCGCTAAAAAGGTTCTTCAATACTAGCGGTAAAATCTACAAGGACTTGGGCTTGTCTAAAAAGCTAGGGGATATGTCAGAGGAGGACCAGTACAAGCTATTGGCAAGAGATGGTATGCTGGTAAAAAGGCCAATCCTACTTGTAGGTGATGACAAAATTCTAGTAGGTCCGGATGTAAAGAAGTACCTTCTAGGAGAATAGTTATGAAAAAAAAGAGGTCACAAGTCCACATATGATTGGACAGGTGACCTCTTATTTTATAAATCAAGCTTCGATTTTTCTTTCTTCTATATAGGCATCAAGCATTTCAGAAACCTGAACAACCAAGTCCTTGCAAGGTGGTTTCTTAGTCATTATAGGTCTGCCTTCAGGAGTCTTTTCACCAGTCAAGCCCAATAGCTCCTTACAAATGATAGAACCATTTTCTTCCTGGAATCTTTCGGCAAGTTTTCTGATTACCTTATAGTGTTCGTTTTTTGCTTCCTTGTCAGTAGGGTCTGTGAATCCGTTTAGTAGACCAACTACCATAAACATACCGCTGACAGCTCCACATACCTCTCTTAATTTGGATATACCTAGTCCAAATGGTGAAGCCATTCTTAAAGAAGTTTCCTTGTCTAGGCCAGTTTCATCACTAAAGGCTAAAACTACAGCCTGAGAGCAATTGTATCCTTCTAAGAATAAATCTCTAGCTAAATCTGAATGCTTACTCAATTTAATATACCTCCATAATTTACAGATTACCATATTTTCACATATTCATATCTTATCATATATAGGGGTATATTTATAGCTTATATATTAGATTTTTTTATAATAGAAAATTAGTAATATATTATTTAGGAGTTATTTTATTAAGTTTTATTTAAAGCTGGCAGCAAGGTCTACTAGGCCGTGACCATAGTATGTTGAGTTTTTAGAATTTATAGAGATTATCAGACCCTCGTCTTCCCAATCTATATTCTTGTTTTCTGACAAGATGGCCTTTTTGCCATTAAAGTAGACATATTTGGCCTGGCTTGATCCTGTTTCATAGGCATTTGCCTTCTTGGCAAGTCTTTCCTGGACGTAGATTTTTGCACCATCCTTTTCTAGGACAAAGTCTGCCATATCACTAGCTGGAAGACCATTTTCATCCTTAAAGAGGCTTAGCTCTACCAGCTTAAAGTCCTTAGGAAGCCTTGGACTAAAGGCTAGGTGTTTTTTAGCTGCTTCAAGTGACTGGAACTTGATAAGATTTTTGTCTAGCTTTTTATCACTATCCTTTTCTAGGATATATGTACCATTTTTTTCATCAATCTCACTGATTTTGTTACCATCTATGTCAAATATGCCAGCCTTTTTACCATCCTTGTAGCTGATTTCATCTATTTGCCTACCCTGGGCGTCATATATCTTACCCCTTAAATTTTCAGGGAAGTGGTAGATTAGCTGGCCCAAATCGACAAGTGGTCTTTCAACTTGAACAGTAACATAGCCATTTTCTGTACTTAAGGTATCAGTGGTTACAAATAATTCACTTCCTATAACTGGTATACCTATACCTGAAACTAGGAGTAGGCCTGCTATTGATGCAGCTATTAGCCTTCTTGTCCTGCGTCTAGAAGGAGTCTTAAACCCTTTGTCTCTAGCCATATTAATAACCTTATCTTCTTTTATAGTTTTCATTTCAATTATGTCAGATAGTCCCTGTTTTGCATCTTGAGACTTGCCTCCTTGCAGACTAGACTTAATCCTATCCCTAGTGGCTTGACTAGGTGAAAATTCTTGGTCTAGCCCTTCTCTTAGGTCTATTTCAAATTTAAGATTATTTAAGTTATTTATATCGTTTATGTTCATAATTATTCCTCCTATGCTATCTATAATAGGCACGCATACATATTAGTGCTTGTTTTACGTGAGTTCTGCCTTGAGTTTTTTCAAGGCCCTAAATAGGACAACACCTACATTTTCACTTGATATACCTAAGAGGTCACCTATATCAGTGTTCTTCATGTCAGCCCCATACCTATAGGCAATGATTGTACGCTCCCTGTCATTTAATGAAGCCAGGGCAAGTCTTAGGTCAGACCTCTCGTCTGACATTTGGACTATTTCTTCGGGTGACTGTCCAGTATCAACCAAGGGACTAGCGGTATCTATGCTTATGGTAGTAACCTGCTTTTTTCTATAGAAGCTAGCTATTTCATTTTTGACTATGGAAAAAAGCCAGGTGTCGAAGCTAGACTTGTCAGGGGAGTAGGTGTCTAGCTTATTATTGACCTTTTCAAATACGAGCATGGCAATATCTTCGGCATCCATATGGTTTAGTGTTTTTATATTTATAAATTTGTAAACCCTATCAAAATATTTATCAAAGATATCTTCAAAATTCAAAGAACCACCTCCCATCTTTGTGAATTTAATTAATCTAGATTAATTGTAACCTCTTTCACCTATATATACGTTTAAAATTAGTTTTTCATTAACAAAAAAGTAAAAAAAATCCCCTAGACGGATATGAACCTTTTTACTGGCAATTCAGCAAAGAGGATACATATCAGCCAAGGGGATCCTTATTAATTATTTTCAAAATACGAAAGTCTACATTTTAGATAGGCAAGGAGGCCTATTTATAGGAGTATAAATTATCTAAATATCAGATAAAGGTTATTTCCCCTATTTTCCGTAAAGCTATAAGGGGTCTTTTCAAGAACTAGGGGACTCTGGTACTTGACACTCATCACAGATGTAACAATATCCTTAACCAAATACTTGTCGCTTAGACAAATATAGGACTTTGCATTAGGGTATAGGGTCTTAACTATCCTTGCAGAGGTATCAAACCTATCCTTGCCAGCAATCCTATTAATCCTTACATTCTTTTTAGCCAATTGACCGTACACACCGCTAGCTATGGTATTGTCACCACCTATTGCCAAGATGCTTGATCCAGGGTCTACCACATTGTAGGTAACATTTGGCATAGTATTTTTTCTTGTTAAAAGTATAGGTAGCTTCTTTTCAAAGGCGTATGAAGAAATGGAAGGTGTATCGTAGTAGTGGTCTCCACCGGCAAGTATATAGGCCTTGTCTGACCTCATAAAGCTTGCAATATTAGCAGATGTTTCATACCTGTCCTGGCCCGAGAAGTCATATATTTTGTAGCCCTTAGCCCTTAGGTCATCTTTTACATTTTTAGATATAACCATTTCTCCAGATAGGATGTAGATGTTCTTTGCATGGAGTCTAGTTAGCTCAGCTAGGAGACCTTCATCAAGCCTGTCCCTATCAGATAATAGTATAGGGGCATATAGGTGGCCAGCCATTGAAGCCGAGCACAGGGCATCAGGAATACTATCTTTACCAACTAGAACAACGTTTTCATTCCTTCCAAAACTAGCCTCAGAAATTTTAACAGACATTTCAATTGGTCCAGCTTTTTCAAGTCCATCTGGTATGTTTGGCTTTTCTAGATTGATGCTTACATGATTGCTAGAATTTACGATCTTCATTATCTCTGAATATAGGTTGACCCTTGTCCTATAGGTATTAAAATTATGTGGGCCATCCTTTTTGCTGATGGTCATATAGTAGTAGTCACCGCCAGAAGTTTTTTTGCTAATTCCAATTTCACACCCATCAACATAGATTACAAAATCATAGGTTTTAATCCTTGTTTCACTATTGTAGTAGTCTAGCTTTATTGAATCCAGTAGGCCAGCAAGCTTGTCCAGTAGGGCCTTGTCATTTAGATTGTACTTT
Source organism: Peptostreptococcus sp. (assembly GCF_977045075.1). NCBI lineage: Bacteria > Bacillati > Bacillota > Clostridia > Peptostreptococcales > Peptostreptococcaceae > Peptostreptococcus > Peptostreptococcus sp. Next base: position 5,065 of record NZ_CDRRTB010000021.1, read on the forward strand.
GGGCCGAAGAAGTCACCAAATACAAAGCTCTTGGAATCCTTGACCTCCTTATTAATATCGATATCGATCTTGTCAGCAGCATTTACTACAGCCAGAGAAGATGCTGAAATAGTAGCGGCCAAGACAGAAGCCACAATTTTTTTCTTAGTCATTTTACCACTCCTTTACATTATGTAAATACAATTTATAGTATACTTAATTGTATACCTTTTACGGATAAAAATCAATTCAAGTTCAGTATAATCAAGGCTAAGAGAAAATGTATAAAGGAGTGAAAAAATTAATATTGTAAATATGGAAAAGTTTTTCTTTAAATATTCTTAGTAATAAGATATAATTAGGGTAAAATTAGAATTTTTGGAGGGAATTATGTCGTTTTTAACAAATCACTATGTCTTGTCATTTATCAAATTTGCGATATTGGCAACTCTAGGAGAGGTAATAGCAAACAGCATGAGAAATAAGAAGCTGACTATACCTCATTCTATTGGATACAGGATGCTTATCTGGGGTCTTCTGGGTGTATGGATAGCCTTTATGATGGGTATATTTGCTGAGGCTATGGGAGCTAAGTTGGCCAAGTCTAGCTCAACAATCCTGCATACAAAGCTTGCTTTTGCATTCTTAACTTCACTGGTAATGAATACATCATTCGGTCCAGTATTCATGGTACTGCATAAGCACACAGATACCTATTTAGACCTGAGGTATGAAACTAAGGGAGCTAAGGTATCTATCAAGGATATTTGCTCAAGAATTGACTATTTTGCCTATGGAAAGAATGTTCTATGGGGAACAATACCAACATTCTGGCTGCCAGCACATACAGTGACATTCTTGCTGCCAGGCGAGTTCAGAGTTATATTCGCAGCTCTACTATCAATCTGCCTAGGTATCCTACTTTCACTAAAGTCAAAATAGGGATGGCCAAGGTGTATGATATGGGCTGGACCTAGATCATAGTAGATGGTAAATAACAATAATTAAAGAAAGGCTTAAAGGGTCGAATGCATGACCAAGGATGCCTGTAAAGAGAAAATTTATACCGATTCCATTCTAGTTACAAGCTAGCAATTGGAGTCGGTTTTTCTTATATTAAAAATACCTAGATAAAGAAATTTAATCTTTTTTTGAAAAAAATTGAATATATATGAAAATATTGGATATATATAAAAATGAGTTAAACATAATTTGTGAATTTTAGTATCATTTAAATTAGTTCCCTGAGGTAAGCTTACCCTCAGGGAATTTTTTTATCATCTGAGCTATTTTTACTTGAGGAGTTTTATATCTTGTCCAAGGCATACCTACTTAAAGGGGATTTTTTGATAATCTAAGCCAAGTTACTAGTAGTTATTTTTTATTCACCCTGACCAAAAATATTCGGATACAACTTATTTATATTTAACTAAAACTGATTCATTTGTGGTATAATTCCTAATATGTAATTGAGATATTTATAGTAGTTTTGAAAGCAAGGTGTTTGATTTTGAAGAATATTTTAAATAAGGAATTCAAGGAGAGATATATACCAGACCCATCAAAGGTCCATGAGATTTTGTATAAGGACTGTCAGGAGGTTTTGAAAAATCGTTTAATAGCGCTTATAATAGTCGCTTTGATGATTTTCCCATCACTTTATGCCTGGTTTAATATAGAGGCCTTCTGGGATCCATACGGAAATACCAAGAACCTGAGTGTGGCCATAGTAAACCAGGACCAGGACTATGAATATAAGAACCAAAGACTTAACTTTGGTAACGATATAGTAAAAAACCTCAAGGAGAACAGGAGTCTTGACTGGCATTTTGTAGATTCCAAAATGGCAATTGAAGGCCTAAATACAGGTAGGTATTATGCAATCCTAACCATACCTAAGGACTTCACAGAGTCACTAATGTCTGTGACCCAGGTAGATGTAAGGAAGGCCAAGATTATATATACTACAAATGAAAAAACAAATGCAATAGCAGAAAAGATAACTGACCAGGGGGCCAACAAGCTTCAAGCCAAGATTAGCAACCACCTAATCCAGGTAATTAGCAAGACATCTCTAGGTGCTATGGGTGGCATATCGAATATGTCTGACGATATTAATCCAAAGCTGACGGCTATGAAGACATCCCTACAGAGGCTAGATGCCCAGCTAGTAAATAGTAAGAAGCTGGCAGAAAATAACAAGAATATGATAGGTGACCTAGACAAGTCTCTAGCTAGTTCAAAGACAAGTCTTGACGCAATGAAAAATACTATAAATAGTACAAAGAGAATTAATGATGACATTGCTAGTATGGCTACAGATGCGACGTCGAGTATTCAATCTACGTCAGCTAGTATAAAGGCTGCCCTAAGAGATGTAGACAGGATTATGGATTCATCAGTCAGCCTAGCCCAGTCCCTAAGTTCAATAGGAGATCAAGGGGCCCCGCAGGCCATCGCAAGCATAGAAAATATTAGGGACAAGATAGACCAGGCAGCTACAAGAGTTAATAGCATTAGTCAGGTCCTAAATGACATAAATGTAGTGAATTCAAATGTCTTAAATAATGCAGTAACTAGGCTAAACAATGAATATAAGTCGCTAACAGATGCTAGTTCTAGACTGGCATACCTTATTGACCAGGTAAATACGAGTAATAGTATGTCAAGCTCTATAGCCCAGGATGTTGTCAATATAGTTGGCGAATCAAGTGAAGGCATAAATAATTTTATTAGAGACTTTGATTACCTGGTTACTAGGCCACTTAACATGGTAAATGGAAATGTGTCTACAGTAACTGGTGATATCAGGGCTATGGTTGATTCAACTAGCCAGCTATATCCAAGTGTAAATAGCTTTATAAATACTGCATCGTCCTTAAATAGCAGGGTCGGATCTAGTATTACAACACTTGAAATCTCAATAGATATATTGAGGGGACAGGTTTCTGACTCTATAAAGATGATTGATGAAATACAGAACAATAAGGACCTAAAGGCCTTTAACAATGTAATTAAGTCAAATATACTTGAAAGGGCAGACTTTATAAAGAACCCAGTGGAAATAAAGGAAGAAAAGATGTATAAGATGGCCAATTATGGTTCGTCTATGGCACCATTTTACAGTGTATTGGCAGCCTGGGTAGGAGTTATTATCCTATCAACTATATTGTCGACTGAGCCTAACAAGGAGTATAGGAGTATAGATAGGTACTTTGGCAGACTATCATTCTTCCTTATCCTGTCTATTATCCAGTCGATGATAATATCAACAGGTGACCTCTTTATATTGGGAGTAACAGCAAAGGAACCAGTATTGTTTATATTGATATTGATGTTGTGCAGTATGGCCTTTTGTGTCCTTATATTTACCCTGGTATCCTGCTTCAAGACCCTGGGTAAGGGCATAGCCATGTTCCTACTGGTTATACAGATAGGGGGTTCAGGTGGTACCTTCCCAGTTCAGATGACACCTACCTTCTTTAGGACCATAAACTCAGTCATACCATTTACATATGGTATAAATGCTTGTAGGGAAGCCATAGGTGGTGTCTACATGCCAAACCTAGTAAATGATATAGGGGCCCTTTTGGTATTTGCCCTTATACCACTAGTCTTCGGGGTAATGTTCAAGGAGAAAATAAACGACCGAATGGAGCCCCTATCAGAAAAGTTTGAGAAGAGTTTCTTGATACACTAGCAAATTTCTAAAAAGTGTTATATACTTATGAAAGTAATAAAAAATATTATTAGGGTAGTATGGAGGAAGTAATATGTTAACTGTATTTGTAAGGGTGAAGGTAAAGCCTGGTTTAGAGGAGGATTATGTGGCAGCAGCGAAGGCCTTGGTAAAGTCTTCAAGAAAAGAGCTAGAGAACATCACATATGATTTTTGTAAAATTAGCGGTGCAGACAATGAATACTGCTTTGTCGAGAGATGGGAGAGTCATTCAAGTTTAGAAAAGCACATGGCTAGCCAGCATTATATAGATGCAAAGGCTGTGTTCGAGGAGCTAGTTGAGGAAAGTCAGACTACAATTGGGGAAAAAATATAGATAATAAAAAAATAAAATTTCCTATTGACTTTTATAAATTCTAATCGTATAATTAGATACAACAAATAGATAAGAGCCGATGATGAAGAGAGTAGCTTAAATGAATTTACAGCGAGTTGGGGTTTGGTGTGAGCCTGATATTGGAGTTTAAAGTGAAGAGAGCTTTGGAGGTTATTGGAGGAATTTAGTATTCCAATAGGTTTCCCGCCTTAAGGGTTTGAGAGGACAAGATTTGATTGTCAATAAGAGTGGTAACGCGGTATATTCGTCTCTTAGCTAGTATTAGCTAAGAGACTTTTTTATTCTATTTACTGGGGTTAACTGGCCAGTCCTAGTAGATTGAGTGAAATAGTTACAAGACTTAGGACGATTGACTTGTCAATAAGAGTGGTAACGCGGTATATTCGTCTCTTAGCCAGTATTGGCTAAGGGACTTTTTTTTATTTTGAATTATTATATTATTTTTAAAGGAGAAGAAAAATGAAAGCAGGATTGAAAAAATTATTAGCATTAGGATTGGTAGCAGTTTTAGCAGTAGGTCTAGTTGGTTGTGGCAACAAGTCATCTGATAACTCAGGTGGAAACCAGACAGCCCTTGAACAGATTAAGAAGAATAAGAAGTTAGTTGTGGCGACATCTCCTGACTATCCACCATTTGAGTTTATGGTATCAGAAAATGGCAAGAGTAAGATAGTAGGTGCTGACATAGACTTGGCCCAGAAGATAGCAGACAAGCTAGGTGTGGAGCTAGAGGTAAAGGGAATGGACTTTGATGCCTTAGTATCAGCATTGCAGGCAGGTAAGGTTGACATGGTAATCACAGGTATGACTCCAAATGAAGAACGTAAGAAGGCAGTAGACTTCTCAGATATCTACTTCAAGGGTGAAAATGCTGTAATAGTAAATGCCAAGGATGCTGGTAAGTTTACTTCAGAAGACCAGCTTAAGAAGGCAAAATTAGGTGTCCAGAAGGGTTCTACTCAGGAAACATACGTTAAGGACAACCTAAAGGTTACAAACTACAAGGCCCTAGTAGCAGTTCCAGACTTGATTGCCGATATGAAGAATGGCAATATAGATGCAGTAGTATTAAACAGCAAGGTTGCTGGTATAAATGTTACTAAGTACGATGGCATAAAGGTTGTTGAAAACTTGAAGCTAACTAGTGGTGGAGATGAAGAAGCCATGGCAGTTGCTATAAAGAAGGGTGACAATGCCGACCTTATCAAGTTGACAAATGAAGTTATCAAGGAACTACAGGACAGTGGTGAATACGACAAGATATTAGCCAATGCAGTAGACCTAGTCTCAAAAGAAACAAAATAATATTAGAAGATATATGTAATAGAGGAGTTTAGGATGGATTTTAGTTTTGTAAATGAGTACTACCTGTCATACTTACAGGGTGCAGGGGTTACAGTTTTATTATCATTATTGGCCTTGTTATTCGGCTTTATAGTTGGCCTAGTAGCATGTGTATGCAAGATATCGAAGAATTTTATATTAAGATGGATAGCAAATATCTATATTGAGGTCATCAGGGACACACCACTGGTTGTTCAGGTCATGATCATAGCATTCGGTATACCTATGCTATTTGGTATTAACTACCCAAGAATGTTTGGCTATGATGACACTTTTACAGGTGTAGTTATAGGTCTAATACTTAACTCAGGGGCCTATATAGCTGAGATACTAAGATCAGGGATATCCTCAGTTGACAAGGGTCAGATGGAGGCCAGTAGGTCTCTAGGCTTGACATACCTACAGTCAATGAGGTATATAATAGTTCCCCAGGCTGTAAAGAATATTCTACCAGCCTTGGCTAACGAGTTTATATCACTTGTAAAGGAGTCTGCCATAGTAGCCTTCGTAGGTGTAACGGATATTATGTTCGTAGCAAATTCAGTAAAGAATTCAACATATAATGGCTTTGGACCATACTTGTTTGCAGCATTGATTTACTTTGTAATTACCTTTACATTGTCAAAATTGGTAGGCTTATTAGAGAAGAAAATGACTGTAGAAAGATAGGAGATTGTAATGAGTAACAAGGAAGTTTTATTAGAACTAAAAGACCTGCATAAGTCCTTTGGAAACCTGGAGATAATAAAGGGTATAGACCTCGAAATAGACAAGGGCGACATCCTGGTAATAATCGGGCCATCAGGGTCTGGTAAGAGTACAGTACTAAGGTGTATGAACCTATTAGAAGAGCCTACATCAGGCCAGATAATATTTGAGGGTCAGGACATACTTAAAAACCTAAGAACTATAGACAAGACTAGGGAGAAGATAGGAATGGTATTCCAGAACTTCAATCTTTTCCCAAACAAAACCATTCTAGACAATATAACTCTAGCCCCAATGAAGGTAAAGGGCAAGACTAGGGAAGAGGCTGAAAAGAAGGCCAAGGAGCTACTTGAGAGGGTAGGTCTATTGGACAAGGTTGATGCCTATCCAGTCCAGCTATCAGGTGGTCAGCAACAGCGTATAGCCATAGCAAGAGCTCTTGCTATGGAGCCGGACATGATGCTATTTGACGAGCCAACATCAGCCCTAGACCCAGAAATGGTAAAGGAAGTTCTTGACGTTATCAAGGAGCTTGCCCATGAGGGTATGACTATGGCAATAGTTACACATGAGATGGGCTTTGCCAAGGAGGTTGCCGATAGGGTAATATTTGTTGATGGCGGCAAGATTGTAGAGGATGGAAGTCCAGGGGAAGTATTCAACAGACCTAAGAGTGATAGGGCCAAGGACTTCTTCGACAAGATCCTGGTATAGCATAAAAGTAATTAATAGTTTAAAAATAAGAGGGGTAGGTCAAATTTCCATTTTACTGTAGGGGACCCACCCCCTTCTTATAGGTATAGTATATTTGTAGAGATTTTGTATATAAAAAGACTAGTTTTAACAAAGAAAAATCTTTACAGATAGCCTGGTCTATAGTATAATATATGAGTCGTGTAATTTTTACACAGTAAAGGCATAGCCTTTAAATGGACAATGTAGCGAAATTTCCTACTAAGGTGTGTTTAGGTCAGGAGTTTCACACATCCATTTTTTCAAGTGGACAATGCACAAGGGGTGCATCCATAATTTATATTTAAAAAGGAGAAAAAAATATGTCATCAATTACAAGAGGACCTAAGTTTAAGTTATCTAGAAGACTAGGACTTAACGTTTGTGGTCATCCAAAAGCAATGAACAGAGCTGGTAAGGGAACTGCAAGAAGTGATAAGAAGCTTACACCATACGGTCAGCAGCTACTTGAAAAGCAGAGACTTAGAGCTTATTACGGAATATCAGAAAAGCAGATGAGAATCTACATGAAGAAGGCTCAGAAGGCTAAAATGACTACTGGTACTGCAGTTATAACAACTCTAGAATGTAGACTAGACAACCTAGTATACAGAATGGGTCTAGCTAACTCAATCAGACAGGCTAGACAGATGGTATCTCACGGTAACATCCATGTTAACGGAAGAAAGGTAGATATACCATCATTTATCGTTAATGTTGGAGACGAAATCTCTCTAAGAGAAAAGTACAGATCTAACGTATTATTCAAGGCTAACTTTGAAGCAGCTGCATTAAACGAATATCCTTACTTAACTAAGGATCAGGCTAATTATTCAGCTGTATTAACAAGATTACCTGAAAGAGAAGAAGTGCCAATCGAAATCAATGATGCACTAGTAGTCGAATTCTACTCAAAGTCTTCACTATAAGATTGATAATTGGGGCTATAATAAGGTCCTTATATGTACCGAATATGAGCAATCATATTCGGTATTTTTTTATGGAAAATAGCGTTGGAAGAATTTTTATCTCACCAACGCTAAATATTATACAAGCAATACTATACAAGCAATACAATATAAGAGTTTTTCCACCAAGGCTGAATCAGACATCTTGTATGTGATCAAGACCTATAATAGCTATAGTTTTTCCAAACCGGTATCCATAATAAATGTAGCTACCTGGGCAGCCTTGTCCGGGTCCATTGGGTGAAGTGGCAGTCTAAAGTTACCAACCTCATAGCCCAGCATATTCATAGCTGTTTTGACCGGTATAGGATTTACATCTAGGCTCATTAGGTTAATAGCATGTAGGGAGTCATTGAAGACCTGTCTAGCCCCTGCAAGGTCACCCTCATTGAACCTGTCATAAATATTGAAGATAAGCCTTGGGCATATATTTGCTAAAACAGATATATGACCACTAGCACCCATACCTAGCTTAGCCAGGATAGTCTTGTCATCGCCAGAAATAAGGACAAAGTCATCATTAATTATTGGCGAAAGGTCAGCCAAGTGGTCGAGGTCGCTAGATGACTCTATAATACCAGCTATATTAGGTATCTCTGCAAGCTTAGCAATTAGGCTAGGCTCAAGGTTAAAGCCAGTTCTAGCAGGGTCATTGTCTATATAGGCAGGTAGACCACCTGCTAGGGCAATTGACTTAAAGTGGCTGATAAGGCCTAGTTCATTTCCCTGGCTGTAGTAGGGACTAGCTATGATTAGGCCATCAAGACCTAGGGCCCTGGCTCTGATAGATAGGACAACTGACCTAGAAGTATCGTTTAGTCCAGTCTGGGCAAGGACAGGGATCTTCTTGTTTACCCTCTTTACCACAAAGTCCACTACTTCCAAAATTTCATTATCGCTCATAGCAAAGAATTCACCAGTAGTTCTACCCAAAATTAGGGCCTTGGCCCCTATGTTGATATAGGTATCAACTAGCCTTCCTAGACTATCAAAATCTACTTCATTTGTATCTGTAAATGGTGTAACTATATTAATTCCGCAACCTTTAAATAACATTTTGTCTCCTCTTTTCCTTTTAAAATTTCACGCATTATCTACCTCAATTTAGGCCTAGCTAGAGCCTCCCTAGATTGGTCTGCTTTTCTAACCTAAATTGGTCTATATCTCTAATATAAATTAAAATCCTATTTTATACAATAGTTATTAGTTTTATACCCACTATAGCAACAAATAAGCTTACTTTTTTAAGACAAGATGTATTGACCTAACATCTATAGTATGATATAATAAGTGATGTATTAATAAAGGTTAATGAAGGAAAATATGGATACATTAAAAGAGTTATATAAAATAGGTAGTGGACCATCGAGTTCACATACAATGGGGCCACAGAGGGCAGCCAAGAGATTCAAGGAAAAGAATCCTAATGCTGCTAGCTACAGGTGTACACTTTATGGTTCATTGGCAGCTACAGGTAAGGGCCACCTTACAGACTACATAATTGAAAAGACAATCGAGCCAAAGAAGGTTGAATTTATATGGAGAGATGACATCAACCCAGAATTCCACCCAAATGGTATGATGCTGGAGGCTTTAGACGAATCAGGTAATGCCTTTGATGAATGGACAGTATTCTCAGTAGGTGGGGGTACACTAGCAGAAGAAGGCAAGAGAAACCAGGTAGATGGTAAGGTATACTATGAGCATTCTAAGCTAGATGATATAATTGCCTACTGTAAGGAAAATGATAAGTCATTTGTTGAATATGTATTGGATAGGGAGGACGATGACTTCCTAGAATATATGGAAGGTATAGCTGATACAATGAAGGCAGCTATAGACAAGGGAATCGAAAGTAGGGAGGTAATTCCTGGAGAACTAAAGCTTAAGAGGAGGGCTTCTAGGTTCTACAAGAAGTATCTTGCAACAAAAGATTACACGACTCTAGATTATGCATTTGCCCTAGCTGCATCAGAAGAAAATGCATCAGGTGGTACAATAGTTACTGCCCCAACTTGTGGTGCTGCAGGAGTAATACCAGGTGTATTCTTCTCATTGATGGTACACAATGGCTATACTAGACAGCATATAATAGAAGGCCTAATAGTAGCAGGTTTAATTGGTAACCTAATCAAGACGAACGCATCTATTTCAGGTGCAGAGGTAGGATGTCAGGGTGAGGTTGGTGCAGCCTGTTCAATGGCATCTGCGGGTGCTGCCTACCTATTCGGTGGTACACTAGAGCAGATAGAGTATGCTGCAGAAATAGGCTTGGAACACCACCTAGGTATGACATGTGACCCAGTATACGGTTATGTACAGATTCCTTGTATAGAAAGAAATGCAATGGCTGCTGAAAGAGCAATAGCTGCAGCTAAGTATGCCCTAAATACTGATGGTGTCCATACGATATCATTTGACCAGGTAACTATTACCATGAAGGAAACAGGAATTGACTTGATGGACAAGTATAGGGAAACAGCAAAAGGCGGACTTGCTAAGTGGTTCGAGTGCTAATTGATTTTAAAACCATAGCTAAGCTTTGACTTGGTTGTGGTATTGTTTTTAAGGAGGGGTATCAATGTTTAGACCAGTTAGGGGAAAGAGTAGTGAAATTAGTATGGATGCGGCAAGAAACCTGCTAAAGGCATCGCGACGTGGCGTATTGGCTGTAAATGGAGACAATGGCTACCCATATGCCCTACCACTTAACTACATATATGATGAGGACAGTAATACTATTATTTTCCACGGGGCGAGAGTAGGCCACAAGCTAGACTCTATCAAGGCCTGTGACAAGGTGTGCTTTACTGTTTACGGAAATGAAACTATAAAGGAAGAGGCCTGGGCTCCTTATGTCCAGAGTACCATTGTCTATGGAAGATGTCACCTGGTAGATGACCAGGAAAGGGCGATGGAAATACTAAGGGACCTAGCAAGAAAGTATTATCCAAGTGAGGATATTATTGATGAAGGGATTGCCAAGGCAGGTAAGGCCGTTCAGATGTTCCAGATAGAGATTGAGCATATGACGGGAAAAGAGATTAAGGAAAAATAAATAGGTATAGCAATAAGGCAGTAGATTAAGTAGATTTGCTGTCTTTTTGTTATATATAAGCCTTGTGGACGACCAGATTTTAAAGCGTCTAACAAAAGTGGTCTTTAAGCCTTAAAATATCCAATAAAAAGGTGCTTGAAGGCCGATTTTGTTATATAATGGATAGAGTGTAGGTATAAGATTATTTTTGAAAAATAAAGTGGGACATATTACAATGTACCCCTAGGATATATTTTTAGGTAAGGTGGTAGCTAAATGAACCAGTATGGAAATTTTGCCTATGTATACGACCAGCTAATGGATGATGTAGACTATAATGCATGGGTTAAGCATATAGAAAACTTGATAGAAAAAAGTGGTGCCAGTGTAAAGAATATATTGGAGTTAGCCTGTGGGACTGGTAACATCACGATACCCTTGGCCAAAAAGGGCTACGATATTGCCGGCATAGACATCTCTGATGATATGCTGGGACTTGCCCTAGAAAAGTCAGAAGCCATGGGAGTGCCCCTGGTTTTATTGGAACAGGATATGGTAGACCTAGACTTTGATCTTTACGACCTAGATTGTGTCCTATGTGCCTGTGATGGTTTTAATTATGTAACCAGCCTTGAGGACCTATACAAGGTTTTTTCAAAAATATATGACCTACTAAAGCTGGGTGGGGTATTTATTTTTGATATTAGCTCTTACTACAAGCTGAGTGAGGTTTTGGGTAATAACTTCATGGGTGAGTCTAGGGATGATATTTCATATATGTGGACCAACTATTATGATCAAGCCAACCAACTATTGGAGATGAATCTAGACTTTTTCTTGAAGCTAGACCCAGAAGACGTTGAAGGCGACTACCTTGAAGAAGGACCGCAAGATGATGATAACCTATATGAAAGGTATAGGGAGGTCCACCTACAGAGGGCCCACAGGGAAGAGGAAATTGTAGATATCTTGAAAAAAGCTGGCTTTGGGAGGATTGATTCCTATGGAGATTTTAGCTTTGATAGGCCAGGTGACCAGTCCGAGAGGATTTTCTTCACAGCCATAAAGCATGTATAAAGTATGGAAAATATAGTTTCAGGATACCTATATTGAGTAAAATGTAGGTATAAAAATATATAAATAGAAATAAATAAATAGAAACACAGAAATACATAAATATAGAAATATAGAAATACATAAATAGAAATACATAAATAGAAATACATAAATAGAAACACAGAAATACATAAATAGAAATACATAAATAGAAATACATAAATAGAATATGGAAGTAGAAATACATAAATAGAAATATAGAAATAGAAATACAGAAATATAGAATCATAGAAATAGAGGGGTTTTAATATGAAGGATTATTGTATAAGAGTAACAACAGGAAATAAAGAGGTAAGAGGATTCTTTGCCTCAACCAAAAATATGGTGGAGACTGCAAGGGGCTTTCACAATACTAGTAAGGTGGCAACTGCAGCCCTAGGAAGGACCCTAACAGCTACATCTATGATGGGCTTGATGATGAAGAACAAGGGTGACAAGATCAGTGTCATTATCAAGGGGGGTGGACCTATAGGTACTATCCTGACTACTTCAAACTCAAGTGGTATAGTAAAGGGCTATGTGACTAACCCAGGCGTAGAGGTTGAAAACTATGAAAATGGCAAGCTAAATGTAGCTGGTGCAGTTGGTAACCAGGGAACTATAAGGGTAATCAAGGACCTAGGCCTAAGAGAGCCTTATAATGGTGAGTATGAAATGGTAAGTGGTGAAATAGCAGAGGACTTCACATATTATTTCACTGTATCAGAGCAGACACCATCAGCGGTATCTCTAGGTGTTTTAACTAGGTCTGATGAGGTAGAAGAGGCAGGAGGATTTATAGTCCAGATGATGCCGGATGCAAGTGAAGAAACCATATCTACAATAGAGAGGAACCTATCAGGCATCCAGTCCGTAACTCAGATGCTGAGCCAGGGCTTGACTCCTGAAGACATGATGAATATAGTCCTAAAGGACCTAGAACCTAGCATATTAGACAAGATAGATGTTGCTTTTGAATGTGACTGCTCTAAGGAGAGGGTTGCAGAGGTCTTTGTAGCAATAGGAAAGGAAGAGCTAAAGGCTATTATAGACGAGGACAAGGGGGCTGAAGTAGGCTGCCAGTTCTGTGAATCTAAGTATAGCTTTAGTGAGGAAGAGCTAAAGGAAATATACGACAATATGTAAGAATAGGGCAGGAGGATTAGTATGAGGTTGGACAAGCTGCTTAGTAACCTAGGCTACGGAACTAGGTCAGAAATTAAAAAAATGTGTAGGCAGGGTATGGTCAAGGTTAATGGTCAAGAAATTAAAAAACCAGACCACCATATAGACCCAAACCAGGACCAGGTATGTCTAAATGGCCAAACAATCAGGTATAGGGAATTTATTTACCTGATGATGAACAAGCCTGCAGGCTATGTATCAGCGACCTTTGACAGGTATGACCAAACTGTTATCGACCTTATAGACCATGAATACCTAGCCTTTGACCCCTTTCCAGTAGGCCGTCTCGACAAGGATACAGAAGGACTTCTAGTAATCACAAATGATGGCCATCTAAGTCACAGGGTCCTATCACCAAAAAAGCATGTACCTAAAAAATACTATGCTGAAATAGATCAAGAGGTATTGGCCAGGGATATTAAGACCTTTAGCGAGGGGGTATACATTGGAGATGACTATACTACCAAGCCTGCAAGCCTAGAGGTAATTAGGACCTTTGAGGCCGATGATGGGACTGTACATTCTGAAATATATGTGACTATCAGCGAGGGTAAGTTTCACCAGGTCAAGAGGATGTTCGAAGCAGTAGGTAAAAATGTACTTTACCTAAAGAGGGTTCAGATGGGTGGTTTAAAGTTAGATGAGACCCTTGAACTAGGAGAGTATAGGGAGTTGACTGAAGAAGAAGTTGACCTTTTAGAGAAAAAAGATCTTTAAAAGAAAGATAATTATCTAGAAAATATGTATAAAATACGTAGAGAAAAAATATGTAAAAAAGATATGTAAAAAAGATATATAAATATGCAATTTATAGGCCAGTTAGAAAGGTAAGTGTTGATGAAGAGGAAAGATATTATAGAATTTGAGGTAGGCAAGATGGAGTTCGGTGGTGTGTCCCGATCTATATATGAAGATAAGAGAATAAAGATGAAGGGTGGCATTACAGGTCAAAAGGTAAGGGCTGTTGTGAAAAAATCTAGGTCGGATAGTGGTGAAGTAAAGCTATTAGAGCTACTAGAACCATCTGAAATAGAGACTGCCCCAGTCTGTAGACACTTTAGGCAGTGTGGAGGGTGTTCGATCCTATCCATTCCCTACGAAAAGCAATTAGAAATAAAAAAAGATCAAATACTAGACCTATTCGACAAGGCTGGTATTAAGGACTATGAATTTTTGGGAATTCAGGGTAGTCCTAGCCAGTATGCCT
>NZ_CDRRTB010000022.1:0-19141 GCF_977045075.1 Peptostreptococcus sp.
CAGTTCTTTGAAGGGGTAAAGGAAACTCTACAGGAAGGTAATATAGCCAAGCATGTCCAGTGGATAGAAGACTTCTGTAATGAAGAGGACTATTCTATGATAGATATATGTGCTGCCATCCTAAAAAATAGCATGGGCGATGAAGAAATGCAGGAAATCGTAGAAGAGGCACCAAGGTCTAGGAATAAACATAGCCTTAACCCATCAGATGTAACTAGATTATTCCTTAATGTGGGTAAGAACCAGAGAATACTAGCCAAGGATATACTAGGAGCCATAGCTGGTGAAACAGGTGTAAGAAGTAAGTTCATAGGGAATATAGACGTATATGACAAGTATACATTTGTAGATGTAGACAAGAACAAGGCAAGAGAAATAATAGAAAAAATGAAAAACAGGAAGATAAAGGGCAATAAGCTAAATATTGAAAGGGCCAACAGGTCTAGCCGTTCAAGAAGAAAGAAGTAGGTCTAGCCCAAGTAAAATAAGTCTAAACAACAAGATACAAGTAAAAAGGAAGTTACATAATGTGGCTTCCTTTTTACTTGTATCTTGTTCCTTTTCTACAAAAAAATAGCATTGGGAGAGAATTTTTCCTCTCGCCAATGCTAAATATTATAATGCTTTAAATTTTAACCTACTCTACTGGGCTCCCTGACCAGAGGCCTGTTGCTGCCTATTATATGCACCTTGCTGCTGCTGTCTAGTATAGGCGCCCTGTTGTTGCCTATTATATGCACCCTGAGCTCCCTGCTGGACACCTGGGTTAGCAACCTGGCCATTCGCACCCTGTGTACCATGCTGACCAGTTTGAGTCTGAGTCTTCTTCTTAGTAGTCTGGGTAGCAATATAGCTGTACCTGTCAGGCGCTGTACCGTCTATAAAGGCCGCCAATACACCGTATGATGTACGACCACCATCTATAGGATTTATAGTAGTCATATACACATTGTCAGGCTTTGTAAATGTCTTGTACTCTAGGTTCTGGTGAATCCTATTCATAATCTTTGCCCACAGCCTAGATGGTGTCATTGCCGCACCACCCTCGATACGACGTCTCTGCATGATTGTTCCATCCTCATTCTTGACACCGGCGTCATCTCCTATGTAAGTTGAGCCTACATAGTATGGAGTATAGCCGACAAACCAAGTATCCAGATAGTTGTTGGTAGAACCAGTCTTACCTGCTACCGGTATGCCAGAGCTTAGGGCTGCATTGTTACCAATACCCTCCTTGACAACGGCCGTTAGCATGTCTGTAATAACATAGGCTACATCAGGATCTACAACCTTATGCGTCTTAGGCGTATTCTTGATAATTAGCTCACCATTGTAAGTAGTTATTGTAGTGAATATTTCTGGCTCTATGTAGACACCATTGTTGGCAAGTGTGCCAAAGGCTGCTGCCATCTGTAATGGAGATATACCTCTAGTCAAACCACCTAATACCAATGAGTTGAAGTGACGGTCACTACGCTGCATTCCGGCTTTTTTCTCTTCCTTGAAGTCAAGTATAGAGGTAATACCGAAGTTTCTCAAGTAGTCCATCATTACATCCATAGCATCATCATAGGTTGGTCCCAGTAATTCACCTGTCTTGTAGGCGATTGTATTTGAAGATAGGGCCAAGGCGTGTCTCAAGCTCATTGAACCATAACCATTGGTAGTAGTCTCTGGGTTGTCTGCCCTATTTTCTTTAAACCTATAGCCACCCCTTGTATCTGACATTAGAGTAGACTGGGTAACCTTCTGAGTGTCTATAGCCGGTGTATAAACTGATAGAGGCTTGATAGTAGAACCTGGCTGGTAAGGAGTGATTGCCCTGTTAAGAGTCTTCCTTGCCTTGATATTTCTACCACCTATTAGGCCCTTGATATTACCTGTCTTATAGTCTATAACTACACTTGCTGACTGAGGCTCGCTTAGTCCATTAGCTGCTACAGTATCGTTAGGGAAGTTTGAATTAATTGCATATTCAGCCTCGATCGCCTTTTGTATCTTAGGATCTATAGTCGAATTTACTATCAAACCGCCATTGTAGTACATATTTCTGGCTTCTTCTTCTGTCTTACCCTGTTCCATTAGGGCGTCGATCACATCATATTCTATTAAACTCTCTACAGAGTTTGCTATTTGTTCATTTGAATCAGGGAACTGGATGTTGATCTTTTCGTTAACTGCTGCAACGTATTGCTTTTCAGTTATTACTCCTAGCTCCTTCATCTTGCTAAGTACAGTTTCCTGTCTAGTCTTAGCATCTGGGTTATTTATTGCCTTTCTGACAAGCAGGTCACCACTCTTCAACTGTTTGTAGGTATCCTGGTTTACTAGGTCCCACTCATAAAGCTTTTCGTACATAGACTTTTCTGTTGAATTTGCCCCCTCTAGTCCTTCTGTTGGAAGGAAGAAGATAAGCTTGTGGTCTAGGTCAGACTTAGACTCATCACCAGTTATTCTTGCTGATGAATAAGGAGCATACTTAGATGGGTTCCTAGTTACACCGGCTAGCATGGCTGCCTCTCCCAAAGTAAGGTCCTTTGAGTGCTTGTTAAAATAGCCCAAGGCACCGGCTTCAGCACCAGACAAACTCTTACCAACGAAGTAGTTGTTTAGGTATGTTTCCAAAATCTTGTCCTTGCTGACTGACTTACTCATTTCAAGCGCATAGTAAATATCCTTGATCTTACGGCTCATTGTCTGGTCACTACTAGTTAATAGTATTTTTGATACCTGCATAGGTATTGTACTACCACCCTGTTTTTTACCGACAAGAGTCTTAATCACAGAACGTCCCAGACCCCAATAGTCTACACCATTATGAGAGTAGAAACGCTCATCCTCTATGGATATTATGGCCTTTCTAAGGTAAGGTGACATATCACTTAGAGGGATAGGTGTCTTCTTGTACTGGGAAGGGGCTGTAGACATAGTCTCACCATTTGCATACTTGATAGTAGTGGTCTGGTGGGTCAACTTGTCAAGCAGGGCCTCATTTACAGGCTTTACATCCTTTAGGGATGCGAATACAAAGCCAAGTACAAGGGCAGATGCGATTATGAAGAAGGCAATTACGCCACCTATAATCTTTTTCTTTCTCCTTGACCTCATCTTTCTCTTAAGTGTTTTTGAGTTCTTACTCTTAGATGTATTCTTTCTATTATTTTCACTTGCATTTGCAGAGTTTTTATTGCTATTTCTGTTTCTAGTACTAGACTTGGAACTCGGACTAACAGCCCTAGTTTTTGTCTGAGGATTACTAGAGGTAGAAGACCTTTTTGAATTTGTTGAACTAGTTCTTGTCTTTCTTCTATCAGAACTGCCATCTGTCTTTGAACGTTCTGACGGCAATATTAAATCAGAATTGCTCGAAGATGGTCTGCGAGTAGAAGACTTGCTAGACGGACTAGCCTTTTTTCTTCTTATCTTGTTATCTTCAGGATTTTCTTTTTTCATGTATTATTAACCCCCTTACTATCTAATAATTATACTTTAAATATGTGCATTTTACAACATTTTTGCTTGAATAAATCACGAATTAATAATATTATATAGTAGTGAATCATGATATAATAGCTAATAATAAAACCATATTAAAGTGATAAAATTTGCAATAAAATTAGAAAGATTAGGAGGAGTAGATGTTAGTTGTAGAAAATGTTAGTCACGGCTTTGGTGCCAGGACTATTTTAGAAGATGTATCCTTTAGGATCAGAAAGGGAGAGCATATAGCCCTAGTAGGTCCAAATGGAGAAGGAAAGTCTAGCTTTTTAAATATAATTACAATGAGGCAGATGCCAGATGCTGGAGACATAAAATGGTCAAACAGGGTTACAGTTGGCTATCTAGACCAGCATACTGTGTTAGAAAAGGGTAAGACTATCAGGGAAATCCTGAGAGATGCCTTTAAGCATATGTTTGACCTAGAAAAGGAAATGCTGGAGATATATGACAAGATGGGCGAGGCTAGTGATGAGGAAATGAGCAAGTACCTTGAGGATACAGCTGAAATCCAGACTATGCTAGAGCACAGTGGCTTTTATACTATAGATGCTAAGATACAGGAGGTTGCAAACGGCCTAGGCTTGGGTGAGTTAGGCCTAGACAAGGATGTTACAGACCTGTCTGGAGGACAGAGGACTAAGGTCCTTTTGACCAAGCTCTTGCTTGAAAATCCAACTATTCTAGTCTTGGACGAGCCTACTAACTTCCTAGATGAAGAACACATTATCTGGCTTACAAGGTACCTACAGGAGTATGAAAATGCCTTTGTATTGGTATCCCATGATATAGAATTTATCAACAATACATGTAATGTTATCTACCACCTAGAAAACGGAGAACTAAACAGGTACAAGGGTAATTACGATGAGTTTGAGAGACTAAATGAAATAAAGAAGCGTCAGGAAGAACAGGCCTATGAAAAGCAGGTCGAAGAGAGGAAGAAGCTAGAGGACTTTATAGCCAGGAACAAGGCCAGGGTTGCTACTAGGGGTATGGCAAATTCTAGGCAGAAGCAGCTAGATAAGATGGAAATCCTAGAGAGACCAAAGGAAAAGATTAAGCCTAGCTTTGCCTTTAGAAATGCTCGTACCTCAGGTAAGCTGGTATTTGAAACAAGTGACCTGGTATTGGGTTATGATGAACCGCTGACTAAACCCCTTAATTTCAGGCTTGAGAGGGGTAAGAAGATAGCCCTAAAGGGTATGAACGGTATTGGTAAGTCGACCCTACTAAAGACCCTCTTAGGAATAGTCAAGCCTTATGGAGGAGACCTGAGACTAGGTGACTACCTTGAGGTAGGATACTTCGAACAAGAATCTTCTCATGAAAATACAAATACAGCCATGGATGAAATATGGAATGAATATCCTGGTATGGATAATATAGATGTTAGGCGTGCCTTGGCTAAGTGTGGTCTTACAAATGACCATATAACAAGTCAGATGAGGGTCCTATCTGGAGGAGAGGCAGCCAAGGTTAGACTGTGCAAGATTATGCTCAAGGATATCAACTTCCTAGTCTTGGATGAGCCTACTAACCACTTAGATGTAGATGCTAAGGATGAGCTAAAGAAGGCTGTAAAGGAATTTAAGGGGACCGTGCTATTGGTAAGCCATGAGCCTGACTTCTATAATGACCTAGTAGATGAGGTCTGGAATATAGAAGACTTTACGACAAAATTAGTATAGGCAGACCTAGTCTATGCGAGAGAAGGATATAAAGTCTTACTCTTACATGGATGCAGGAAAAAATACAGCAAGTAATAAAGTTTTTATAAAAATAAGGCTGGTGTGATTATTCTACACACCAGCCTTTATTTTTATCCGCCTATCTTATTTAACTCTTTAATATAATTATTCAAGATCTAGTTCCCACTCGTCAAACCAAGATTCATCTAGCTTAGATAGCATTTCAGCATACTTACTTTCGTTAGCAACCTGCCTTTCTGCCTTTTTCTTGTAGTTATTTACTGTTGCAGTACTCTTGTTAACTGGCTGGATTGTACCTGTACCAGCAACACAACCACCAGGGCAGGCCATGCCTTCTAGTAGGTAGCCATTTCTCTTACCAGCCTTAGCTAGCATTAGCATGTTTCTACACTCCTTGAGACCATCTGCCTGATCGATTGGAACCTCTCTGTCTGGATCAATCTTCTTGATTACATCTACAACCGCATTAGCAACACCACCTGATACAGCAAAGCCTCTACCAGCTCCTGTACCAAAGTTAATGTTCTTAGCTGGCTCCATATCCTCAAGGACTATACCCTTAGCTTCGAACATACCCATTACCTCTTCGAAAGTAAGTACGTAATCGACATGACTCTTTACAGACTTTCTAGTTGCTTCTAGCTTCTTAGAAACACATGGTCCAATAAATACAACCTTAGAATCCTTGTATCTCTGCTTGATGAAACGAGCAGTGAATACCATTGGAGTCATGGCCATTGATATATTGTCTGCAAACTCTGGGAATAGCTTCTTGGCCATAACAGACCACGATGGACAACATGATGTAGCCATAAAGTCTAGCTTTTCAGGTACATTCTTCATGTAGTCTTCAGCTTCTTCTATAGTACAAAGGTCAGCACCTATAGCGACTTCAACAACATCGAAGAAGCCTAATTCTAGTAGGGCAGCCTTTAATTTTTCTGCTGTAACCTTAGGTCCAAACTGACCAGCAAAGGCAGGTGCTATTTCAGCTATGACTCTAGAACCTGACTTTATTTCGTTGATTAGCTGGAAGATCTGAGACTTGTCAGCTATGGCACCGAATGGACATGATGAAATACATACACCACAAGATACACACTTGTCGTAGTCTATAGAGGCACGACCATACTTGTCTGATGAAATAGCATCCATACCACAAGCCCTAGCACAAGGTCTTTCTAGCTTGGCTATTGCATCATATGGACAGACAGCCTTACATCTACCACACTTGATACATAGGTCCTGATCAATGAAGGACTTGCCGTTTACCATTGATACGGCCTTTTTTGGACATACTTCAACGCAAGGTCTTGCCAAGCAACCCCTGCAGATATCAGTAGTCTTATACACATTGTCCGGACACGAATTACATGCGAACTTGATTATGTTAACAAACGGTGGCTTGTAAATAGTGTTTGTAACTGACTTTTCATCTATACCAGCTGGTATTGGAGCGTGCTCAGAAATACGTCTAAGAGGAAGACCCATTGCTAAACGAACTCTTTCACCAACGATAGCCCTTTCCAAGAAAATACTCTCTCTATGCGAAGCGATTTCACCAGGTACTATCTTGTAGGGAATTTCTTCTAATGTGTTGTAATCTGGACTATCTTCATAGGCAAATCTCGCCACTTCTGTGAAGACGTCACGACGAACTTTTGCAATAGCAGTAAAGATACCTTTTAAGCTCATTGTATACCTCCATATAAATATAAACTAATAATAAATTCTCTAAAATTCTTGTATTCGTATAAAGTATAACACAGAAAGACCACTAAATAAACAAGAATATTAATATATTTAAACAAATTATAAAAAATAACTAACTTTTCAACATATTATATAAAAACAAAAGCATAAAAAAGTTAATTTTTAGAGAAAAAGACCCCTAAAATAAAGGTTTAGGTTTTTTAAAATTAGTAAATGGGGCAAAAAAATTGCGAAAAAAAATTGCAAAAAAGTATTTGTTATCGATTTAAATTTTTAAACTAAAATGAGAAAGAAGACCGAAAAAAGGGACTTTAAGAGGGATAAAAATAAGAATTATCTAAATATTCTTGGAAAAAATAAGGTACCACTTAAGACTTATTTTTATAAAAACCTTCTAAATTTTCTTGAAAAATGGTCTGGTTTGCTATATAATCTACTTATTATATAAAGAAGTAAAGATTTATGCCTTGAAGAAGAGGAGTAGGCAGGCCTATTTTACAGAGAGAAAATCATTGGTGGAAGATTTTTAAAGATGGTGTGTTGAAGGTAGCTTCTGAGCATATTGCGTGAAGCCTGATATAAAATTAGGTGTTAGTGCAGTACGGTTGACCCCGTTATAGGTTTTGAGTGCCGGCTATTGGTCGGAATTAAGGTGGTAACGCGAGCTTTCGTCCTTTTGTGGATGGGAGCTTTTTTTGTTAGAAAATAAGAAGGAGGTTAAAGAATGGATAAGAATTTAGCTAAAAATTACAATCCAAAGGATTTCGAAGACAGAATATATAAAGAGTGGCAGGACAAGGGACTTTTCAAGTCAAAGATTGACAAGACGAAAAAGCCCTTCTCTATAGTAATGCCACCACCAAACATAACTGGTCAGCTACACATGGGTCATGCCCTTGATGATACCCTACAGGATATCCTGACTAGGTGGAAGAGGATGGATGGTTACGAGGCCCTATGGATACCGGGAACTGACCACGCATCTATAGCTACTGAGGTAAAGGTAGTGGATAAGATAAATAAGGAAACTGGCAAGTCTAAGTATGAGATAGGAAGGGAAGAATTCCTTAAGTATGCCTGGGCTTGGAAGGAAGAATTTGGTGGAAAGATAGTAAACCAGGTAAAGAAGCTAGGGGCATCATGTGATTGGGACCTAGAGAGATTTACCATGGATGAAGGCTGTAACAAGGCGGTTACAAAGTTCTTCGTAAAGCTATACGAAGAAGGTCATATATACAGGGGCAACAGGATTATTAACTGGTGTCCAGACTGTAAGACTACCCTATCTGATGCAGAGGTAGAGCATGAGGACCAAGAAGGTAACTTCTGGCATATCAAGTACCCTATCAAGGATAGTGAGGAGTATTTGGAAATAGCAACGACAAGACCTGAGACCCTACTAGGAGACTCTGGTATTGCAGTACATCCTGAGGATGAAAGATATATCCACCTAGTTGGTAAGACAGCTGTCCTACCATTGGTTGGAAGAGAACTGCCTATAGTTGCAGATGAGTATGTAGACAAGGAGTTTGGAACAGGTGCCGTTAAGATGACACCAGCCCATGACCCTAACGACTTTGAGGTTGGTAAGAGACACCAGCTTGAAGAAATAAATGTAATGAATGATGATGCTACAATGAATGAACTAGCAGGCAAGTATGCAGGTATGGATAGGTACGAATGCAGGAAGGCCTTAGTTGCCGACTTAGATGAAGCTGGCTACCTAATCAAGGTAAAGAAGCATGACCATGCTGTAGGTACTTGCTATAGATGTCATACAACTGTAGAGCCAAGATTGTCATTACAGTGGTTTGTTAAGATGGATGAATTGGCCAAGCCAGCCATAGATATATTAAAGAAGGGCGAATTAAAGTTTGTTCCTGACAAGTTTGACAAGACTTACCTACAGTGGCTAGAAAATATTAGAGACTGGTGTGTGTCTAGGCAGCTATGGTGGGGTCACCAGATACCAGCCTACTATTGCCAGGATTGTGGTGAAATAATAGTTGCTGAAGAAGCTCCGCATGAATGTACAAAGTGTAAGTCAAGCAATATCAAGCAGGATGAAGATGTACTAGACACTTGGTTCTCATCAGGTCTATGGCCTTTTGAAACTATGGGATGGCCAGAAAAAACTGATATGCTGGACTACTACTATCCGACTAGCGTATTAGTTACAGGCTACGATATAATCTTCTTCTGGGTAGTTAGGATGGCATTCTCAGCCATGTTCTGTATGAATGAAAAGCCGTTCGAACATGTATTGATACACGGATTGGTTAGGGATTCAGAGGGCAGAAAGATGTCAAAGTCTCTAGGTAATGGTATAGACCCGTTAGAGATAATAGACCAGTATGGTGCAGACGCCTTGAGATTTACCCTTGCAACAGGTAACTCACCAGGTAACGATATGAGATTCTATATGGAAAGGGTTGAATTTGCTCGTAACTTCAACAACAAGCTATGGAATGCGTCAAGATTTGTATTTATGAACCTAGAGGATGAAAGCCTATTGGAAGGCTTGACTCGTGAGTCAGTGGAAGCTAATTTGACGCTAGCTGACAAGTGGATCATTTCCAGGGCCAACAGGGTAGTAAAGGAAGTGAACTACAATATGGACCAGTTTGACCTAGGTATAGGCCTACAGAAGGCGTATGACTTTACATGGTCAGAATACTGCGACTGGTATATAGAAATAGTTAAGCCAAGATTATATGGCCATGATAGAGAGGCCAAGAGGGCAGCCCTATACACATTGACATATGTACTAGAAAAGATATTGAAGCTATTACATCCATTTATACCATTTATAACAGAGGAAATATACTCATACCTACCAACAGTAGAAGGATATATTATCACTGCTGAGTATCCTCATTACGAGGAAGCGGATGATATGCTAGCTGAAGAAGAAAAAATGAATCTGATCATGGATGGTATCAGGAATGTTAGAAATGTAAGGGCAGAGATGAATGTACCACCTTCAAAGAAGGCCAAGATAATTATTGTACCTACAGATGACAAGAGACTGGCCATGGAAGATGGCAAGGAATACTTCAAGTCTTTGGCATCAGCATCAGAGGTAGAAATCAAGGACAGCAAGGATGGTATACCAGAGGATGCAGTATCTGTAGTAATAGATGGTGTAGAGCTATTTATACCACTAGATGAATTGGTAGACTTTGAAAAGGAAAAAGAGAGACTGAATAAGGAAAGAGACAAGGCCCTAGCTGAAATAAAGAGGGTAGAAGGCAAGCTGAATAACCCTGGCTTTGTAAATAAGGCACCAGCAAAATTGGTTGAAGAAGAAAAGGCTAAGAAGGAAAAGTTTGAAGAAATACTTCATACTATAGAAGAAAGATTGGCTAAGTTCTAATTGACGACAAGCTAGTTCCTAAGCGGATAAATTATAAAAGAAGGTAAGACATAAAACACCTACAAGGCTATACAGATTGGTATTGGCTGAGTAGGTGTTTTTATTCTTCCTAAGATTAATATTGATAGTATCAAAAAGGCCTTATTAAACATAAAAAATGCACTTATAAGTAGGCATAAGTGCATCTTTGTACCGGGGACTTAAGAGAGGAGACCCCCAGCATTTTTTATGTGAAATTATATTAAATTGAGATCAAATTAACCCAACATGATCTTTTCAAGCTTTAGTGGTTCGATATACTCATCACCCTTGTAAGCTCTCATGTTTCCACCTGATATTTCATCTATTAAGGCAACCTTACCGTCAATCATACCGAATTCGAACTTGATATCGTATAATTCAAGGTCCTTCTTAGCTAGCTCAGCCTTTACAACCTCACCTATTTCTAGGGCAAGCTTTGCTAGTTCTTCATATTCAGCCTCTGACATAATCTTTAGAAGGGCAAGAGCGTCCTTAGTGATTAGTGGATCGTTTCTATCGTCATCCTTTAGAGTTACTTCAACGTATGGAGGGATTACAGTACCAGATGCTATATAGTCACCATATCTTCTGATGAATGATCCTACTGCTCTGTAACGAACAATTACTTCTACACCCTTACCAAATACCTTAGCCTTCTTTACTACAGCTTCATTCTTGTCAACATCTGCAGATACGAAGTGAGTGTTAAGTCCCATAGCATTTAGCTTTTCATAGAAGAACTTAGTCATAGCAACAGCTGAACGACCAGCACCCTCTATCTGTAGGCCTACCTGGTTTTCACCTGGATCAAAAACGCCGTCTTTTCCAGTTACATCGTCCTTAAACTTCAACAGAACGTTCTTGTCGTCAATTTCAAATACATCCTTTGTTTTACCAGTATAAATCTTATTCATTTTAAACCTCCTATGAATAGTACCATAAAAATAATATAGTAAATGCACAATATACGCACATTTTTACAAGTTTTATAAAAATAGTTCGCTTTTCTATGGACTTATTATCTCACAACGAGACCCAATAGTCAATTTTTTTTTAGAAATTTTTTCAAAAAAACTGAACTTTTTTTTAATATGTATACAAAAAGTTTGGAAAATAAAAAAGACTGAGATAGGGAGAAGGCTCTTATATACGGCTTAAGAGCCTCTTTCTCTCGTCTCAGTCTTAATATATTATTCTCTTTTAAAAGACTACTTTAAAGTAGCAAGTAGCTTCTTAGTGTATTCCCAAACTCTTTCAACAGAAGATATATACATATGCTCCTTAGGAGTATGGGCATCAAAGATACTTGGTCCGTAACTAATCATGTCAGTGTTTGGAAGTATACCCTTTAATAGTCCACATTCTAGACCTGCATGGATAGATGTGATGTTAGGTTCCTTTCCATACATTTCTACATAAATCTTTTCAGCTATATCCCTAAGTGGTGAAACGGCTTCATACTGCCATGCTGGGTATGAAGAGTATTCTCTTGCAACTGCACCCATTCTGTTAGCTATAATAGTAACTCTGTTTAGGATTTCTCTTAGAGAGCTAGATGATGCAGAACGAACAGATGTAGTAAGAACTAGCTTACCATCATTTTCAAGGATTACTGAATTATTTAGGGAAGTCTGGACTAGACCTTCAATATCCTTGCTCATGTACTGAACTCCATCAGGTAGGGCCATGATCATATCTATTACTGAATCACTAAGGTCCTTAGTGTATACCTGGTCAGCAGTAACTTCTGTAAAGCTAATTGTTAGACCTGGATCCTCAACCCTGTATTCTTCCTTTAGGTCAGCTACTAGGGCATCTAGACCTTCCTTTAATGAATCAAACTTGTCTGTAGCAAATACTACCTCAGCATTTCCTGGAACAGCATTATGCTTGATACCACCAACAAATGATGCAAGTCTTACATCTGCTTTTACAAGGTAAAGAAGTCTAGCAGCAAGCTTGATAGCATTGGCTCTCTGCTTGTCTATTTCAACACCAGAGTGGCCACCCTTTAGGCCAGATATAGATAGCTTGTAGGCCTTGCTTGAATTTGCTTCTCTCTCTATATCAAAGCTAAGGTCGATGTTTGATCCACCTGAACAGCTAACTAGGAAGTCACCTTCAACCTCTGTATCCAGGTTAAGTAGACGAGTACCTGATAGGTGGTCAGCTTTTAGCTCCATAGCACCATCCATACCAGTTTCTTCGTTTGTAGTTACCAATAGCTCTAGTGGAGGATGAGGGATATCATCTGCATTCAAGATAGCTAGTCCATAGGCAACAGCTATACCATCGTCTCCACCAAGTGTAGTATTGTTGGCTCTAAGCACATCACCTTCAACTATCATTTCTATAGGGTCTGTATCAAAGTTGTGGTTAGAATCATCAGTCTTTACACATACCATGTCCATATGTCCCTGGATAATTAGGGGCTCAGAGTTCTCGTAGCCTGGAGTACCTGGCTTCTTTATAATTACATTAAGGATTTCATCCTGATAAACCTCAAGATTTCTATCCTTTGCAAACTGTACTAGAAAATCACTTACTTCTTTTTCATTACCAGAACTTCTAGGGTGCTGGTTGATTTCGTAAAACCATCTAAATACTTCTTTTGGTTCTATGTTGCTTAAGTTATTCATACATTTAACCTCCTAAATTGTATACAATTTTAAAAAATTTCCTATAATTATAATAACGCATTTGCTAGGATTTATCAAGAAAATGTAAATTGATTAAGGCTAAAAATGGCTTTCAAGACGATAGATAATGAGGCTAGTATGGGGCTTGTGGAGGACTTGAGGATAGGGTGTTTTACATAAATAAAATTATGAGGTAAAATTATAAGATATATAGAAAAAAACCGGGAAATATAGTATTGTGTATATAGGATTAATGAAAGTACATATAATTAAGTTTGAAAGGAGAGCTTGACCTAGATTTTAGGTCAACAATTTATAGATGAACTACAGTGAAGCATTAGAATTTATTCATGGGGTGGAAAAGTTTGGTATGATCCTAGGCTTGGACTCTATCAGAAGCCTCCTAGATAAGTTGGATAGACCACAGGACAGGTTAAAATTTATCCATATATCAGGGACCAACGGCAAGGGGTCGACTGCTACCTTTATATCAAATATATTGATTGAGGCAGGCTATAATGTGGGCCTATACACGTCACCATTTTTAGAAGTCTTTAATGAAAGGATTAGGCTAAATGGGATAAATATAGATAATCAAGATTTGGCAGATAGTGTTGAATTGGTACAGGAGGCCTGCCAAAGGATGGTAGCGGATGGTCTGGCCCATCCAACTGAATTTGAATTAGTGACTGCTACTGCCTTTGTCTACTATGCAAACAAGGAGGTAGACTATGTAGTTTTAGAAGTTGGTCTAGGGGGTAGGTATGATGCGACAAATGTCATCGACCAGTCTCTTGTAAGTGCAATAGCCTCAATAAGCCTTGACCATACTATGGTCCTAGGGGATACAGTAGACAAGGTGGCCTATGAAAAGGCTGGTATAATCAAGAAAAATGGCCAGGTAATTATGTATGAACAGGGTCCTGAGGCAACTAGAGTCGTAGAGGGGGTTTGCCAGGAAGAGGGAGCAGGTCTCATTATATCTAAGAACTCAAGTATAGACATTAAAAAGTCTAACCTAAATAACCAGGTATTTGACGCAGTTGACTATCTAGGAAATAAGTATGAAGATCTTAAAATAAGAATGATAGGTAGACACCAGACAAAAAATGCCCTTTTGGCCTTGAATATAGCAGTATATCTTAAGGAAGCTATGTTGGCAGACAGGATCAGCGAGGAAGCTATTTATTCGGGTCTCTTAAAGTCTAAGTGGCCGGGTAGGATGGAAATTCTTAAGGATAGCCCCCTATTTATGATAGATGGGGCCCACAATCTGGACGGGGCCCAGTCCCTAGTAGGGGAAATAGACAGGCTCCTAGGAGAGGAATGGGACAAGACCCTGATTTTGGGATTACTTGCTGACAAGGATGTAGATGGTATAGTTAAACTCTTGGTACCTAGGTTTGATAGGGTAATAGTTACCCTGCCTAATAACCCAAGGGCAATGGCTGTAGAAGAACTAGCCTATAGGGTAGGGATGTACTGTCAGGATATCATATGTATAGAAGATATAGACCAGGCTGTAGACTATTCCTTTGACCTGGTAGATAGGTTGACTAGGGATGAAAAGGCCAGAATACATGAAGCGGAAAAAAGGTCTAAGAAATCCAAGTCAAGGCAAAAGAAAGTCACTAATGAAAAGCCTAAGAAAAAGGCCATTATTGGGGCTGGATCCCTATTTTTGGTTGGGGATATAAGGAGTCATGTTAATAGGTCTACTTCAGGTCAGTAGTAGGATTAAACAAGTAAGATATAAGATATTATAAAAAAAATACAAATAATTTTTCATCTGTTGCATCTGCAACAGATTTTTTTTTGACCTGATACTATAATGAGTACATAAGTTAAATAAAAGTGAAACACAAAACACAAATAATAAGACCCCAATATCCTAGAGGGGCAAAATCAAAAAAGGGTATGTTAAAAATCAAAAATATTGTTAGAAGTAAAGGAGAACTAAGATGAAAGAAATAAACATGTTTTGTTATCAATGTCAGGAAACAGCAGGATGTACAGGATGTACAGTAAAGGGTGTATGTGGAAAGACACCAGAAGTTGCTAGAATTCAGGACCTACTAGTATATGTAACTAAGGGTATATCAGAAGTAACTACAAAGCTAAGAGCAGAGGGTAAGACTATCAGCAAGGAAGACAACCACTTGATCACTCTTAACCTATTCACAACTATCACAAATGCCAACTTTGACTTCGATGTATTCGTACAGAGAATCTACAATACACTAGATGCAAAGAAGAGATTAATAGCTCAGCTAGATGATGCATCAAGTCTAAGTCCAGTAGCTCTTTGGGATGAAAGAGATGTAAATGTAATGGATGAAAAGGCAAAGACAGTAGGTGTTTTAGCCACTGAAAATGAAGATATTAGATCTTTAAGAGAGCTTACAATTTATGGTCTAAAGGGACTATCAGCATATTCTAAGCATGCCAACATGCTAGACTATGATAGTGAAGAAGTTGATGCCTTCCTACAGGAAGCATTATACAAGACTACTCAGGCCCTAAGTGTAGATGAACTAATCGCACTAGTATTGGCAACAGGTGAAGCTGGTGTTAAGGGTATGGCCCTTCTAGATGCAGCTAACACTGGTACATTTGGTAACCCAGAAATCACAGAGGTTAACCTAGGAGTTAGAAATAACCCAGCTATCTTAATCTCAGGTCACGACCTATCAGACCTAAAGGAATTACTAGAGCAGACAAAGGGTACTGGCGTAGACGTTTATACACACTCAGAAATGCTACCAGCTAACTACTATCCAGAACTAAAGAAGTATGACAACCTAGTAGGTAACTACGGTAATGCATGGTGGAAGCAGAAGGAAGAGTTCGAAAGCTTTAACGGACCTATCCTAATGACAACTAACTGTATAGTACCACCAAAGGATTCATACAAGGATAGAGTATATACAACAGGTTCAGCAGGGTTCCCAGGATGTAAGCACATTCCAGGTGAAGCAGGTTCAACTAAGGACTTCTCAGAAATTATAGAGCACGCTAAGAAGTGTGCTAGCCCAACTCAGATAGAAGAGGGTACAATAGTTGGTGGATTCGCCCACAACCAGGTACTAGCACTAGCTGACCAGATCGTTGAAGCAGTAAAGACTGGAGCAATCAAGAAGTTCGTAGTAATGGCAGGATGTGACGGAAGACAGAAGGGTAGAAACTACTACACAGACTTCGCTAAGGCTCTTCCAAAGGAAGCAGTAATCCTAACAGCTGGATGTGCTAAGTACAAGTACAACAAGCTAAATCTAGGTGATATAAATGGTATACCAAGAGTACTAGATGCTGGTCAGTGTAACGACTCTTACTCACTAGCAGTAATAGCTATGAAGCTACAGGAAGTATTTGGTCTAGAAGACATCAACGACCTTCCACTAGTATTCAACATAGCTTGGTATGA
Source organism: Peptostreptococcus sp. (assembly GCF_977045075.1). Classification (NCBI taxonomy): domain Bacteria; kingdom Bacillati; phylum Bacillota; class Clostridia; order Peptostreptococcales; family Peptostreptococcaceae; genus Peptostreptococcus; species Peptostreptococcus sp. Next base: position 16,384 of record NZ_CDRRTB010000022.1, read on the forward strand.
GCAGAAGGCAGTAATAGTTCTATTAGCCCTATTATACCTAGGAGTAAAGAATATCCACCTAGGACCAACTCTACCAGCCTTCCTATCACCAAATGTAGCTAAGGTATTGGTTGAAAACTTTGGTATCGCTGGTATAGGTACAGTAGAAGATGATATAGAATTATTCTTCAGCTAAGAAAAAGTAATATGAGGATATACTATAGATAGTAAAAATAAATAGTAAAAATTATTGGTCAGTCAGGCTATAGCCTGGCTGGCCTTTTTATATAGGGTAAAAGCAGAGAAGCAGATATTAGTTTAAAGGACAGGCAAGTCGATTGAGTTGTGGATTTTATTGATATAATCTATCAATTGTGTTAAAATTATAGCTAATTTCTATAGTAAAGTAAATAAGTTTGCTACTTATTTAACAGATTTTATCTAATAGAATTATTAAAAATATTAAAAGTAGATTATAAAATAAATATAAATAATAATAAACTTAAATAAATAAGTATATTTTGTCTAAAATAAGGGTTTTATACAAGAAACTTAATAGGTGAAATAATATTATATTTAAGAATTTTGTAAAATTTCCTATAAATTTTCAAAAAAGTATATGAAAAATTTATCAAATACGTTATAATATAGTCAAGTTATTTAAGTAGCTTTTATTTTTGTAGGTTAAAAAAGTGAAATATAAAGTGACAAGAAAAATATAGGGAATTTGGTGAGGATTATGACAGATAGTAGAGAATTTTTCAAAAGAGTATACACGAAAATGTTACAGCAGGAGAAGTTCGTCCAGGAGATAATAAGACTTTCAGAGGATGAGGGTTTAGACCTAGACTTGGCTAGACAGCTTGACGAAAGATATGGTTGTCTAGAAATAGGTGACATAGACGATATGGCTAACAAATATGCTGGTGATGACAAGTGGATTGACAACAACCTTAGTATAATAGAAAACAGGTTTGCCTATGCTATAAAGGCAGTTATTGACTATGATGAGGGCCAGATAATAAACTTAAAGGAAAGATTTTATGGTCTAGGCCAGGAATACATACCTGATTACGAAGGGCTACCAATCAGACATATATATGACCTAATTAGGGATCTTTTATTAGATGGGGGAAGGTCTGAAGAGCTAAATGAGGTTATTAGTGAGGACTTTGATGAAATCATATGGAAGAGGACTAGGCCATCAACTTGTAAGTATTGGGCCTATTTAGATGTAGATTTCAACAAGTACTACATACCACTAAGACAAGAGTTTATAGATGGTTTAACTGAAAAGACTGACGTAGAGTTCAAGAGGTTAGATGATTCAGTATGTGTATTGGCTAGAAGGATGTAGTAGCCAAAAATAAAAATGCAGACAATGGTAATAAGATAAGTATAATAAAAAACGGAGATGGCACTTCAAATTGAGTAGCCTACCTCCGTTTTTTATTTGTGTAATATCAAATTAATTATTTGAAAAAATAAGGTCTAAATTATCCTAAATAAAATATCTTGGACCATTACTAAAGTCTAAAACTTGATCAAAGATAGTGCCAATTATAGCACATAGGCTGACAAGGAACTTTTCAAAGAAGTTCATCTTGCTTAGGGGCTTACTCGTACTGATATCAAAGGATGCAACCTGGTTGCCCTTGTCATCTGTGTATATAAGATTGGCTAGTGGCTGGTCCCCATCAGCAAGTATATCAACTGAATTGTACTTTATAGTCTTTTTCAGTTTCTCAGAATCCTTCTGTATCAGGTAAAGGTCCTTGTTTGAAACTAGGTTCACCTTCGCAAAAGGAATACCGTTTAAGGCAGGCCTATCTATTACTTGATTCTTCTTGTATAGGTACTTAGTCTTATAGTGACTACTGATATATACAAGCGTATTGTAGGACGCTAGCTTACGATTTTCCTTACTTGAAGCTCCTAGGCTGACTCCAACTAGTCTATTAGAGCTGTCATTACCATTGCCCTTGTCTATCTTCATAGAGTAGGCCAGACAGTAGCCAGCTGCACCTGTAAAGCCTGTCTTTAGTCCGTCTACATTGGCAATTAGGGGTAAAAGGGGGTTTGTATTCTCCTCGTTTATAGCCTTGCCTGGATTAACATAGGAAGACATATTTGTTATAGCAGTCAGCTGGTTGCCATATGTGGAATAAAGGTACTTGGATAGGACTAGGACATCCCTGGCTGTTGTCTTATTCTCAACACCCACGACATTACCGCCTACATTAACACTGGTAGGTAAACCATTAGGGTTGTAGAAGACAGTATTTTTCATGCCTATTTCCTTGGCCTTGTTATTCATATTTTCCACAAACTGATCATATGTGGTTCCTACATGGTGGCTGATAGCTAGGGCTGCATCATTGGCTGATACTATCATCATGCCCTTCATCAATTCCTCAAGGCTGATTTGCTCACCTGCATTTAGTTTTATATTTGTGCCGACCCTATTGACATCTGATGGTAGGATAGTAACTATATCCTTGTAGTCCACCTTCTTTTGGGCTATGGCATCAAATGTTAGCAGTAGGGTCATCATCTTTGTTAGGCTGGCCATAGGTACTACCTGGCTAGCATTTTTTTCATATACGATCCTGTTTGTATCCATGTCACTGACTATGGCAGAACGTGAATAGGGATCGCTAAACCTTGTCTCAGCGCCAGCCCTTGCTTGCATCAAAAGAGGCAGGCAAAGCCCTATTGCTAAGATTTTACATGCTTTTTTCCTATAACTTATCATTTAAAAAATAACTCCTATATCTAT
>NZ_CDRRTB010000023.1:0-18967 GCF_977045075.1 Peptostreptococcus sp.
TTGATTTCCCTAATGATTGTAAATACTCTTGGTAGGATTGGGGCAAATAGGTCTACAGACCACTTTTCTAAAGCTTCTGCCATTATTGTATGATTAGTGTAGGCAAATACCTTAGTAGTTATATCCCACGCCTTTTCCCAACTATAGTCATAGTCATCCAATAGGATTCTCATCAATTCAGGTATACACATTGAAGGGTGAGTATCGTTTATATGGATAACCGCCTTGTCAGGCAAATTATCTAGGCTACCGTAAGTTCTATAGTGGTTTTTTACTATCTGCTGTAGTGACGCACTAGTAAAGAAGTACTGCTGCTTTATTCTAAGAGCCTTACCCTCATTAGTATCATCGGCTGGGTATAGTAGCTTTGAAATAGATTCAGCTATAGCCTCTGATTCAGATGACTTAGCATATTCTCCTCTTTCAAATAGCTTCATATCGAAACCTGCATCTGCCTTTGACTTCCATAGTCTTAGGACATTTACTGCCTCACTCTTGTATCCTGAAATCATAAGGTCATATGGTTCTGCTATTATTGATGTATAGTCTTCATAAGTAACCTTTAGTCCATCCTTAGTCCAGTGTTCTTTAGTCTTACCATAGAACTTAACTTCAATTTCTTCATCACTTCTATGAACCAGACCATACTGACCCATACCTAGCCAGTTGTCTGGGTATTCCTGCTGCCAACCATTTGCAATAACCTGCTTGAATATACCAAATTCATACAGTATGGAAAAGCCAGTTACTGGATAGTCGTTGCTAGTTAAGGCATCAAGGTAACATGATGCAAGTCTACCAAGACCACCATTTCCTAGACCTGGATCTGGCTCCATGTCATAAATCTTATCTAAGTCAAAATTCTTTTCAGCAAGGAAAGACCTTACTTCTTCTTCTAAACCAAGGTTAAATAGGTTATTTCTTAGCGTTCTTCCCACCAAGAATTCCATTGACATATAGTAGGCCTGCTTCTGGCCACTTTCCTTTAGCTTTTTGTTGTAGTCGTACCTCTTTTTCAATAGCCTATTTCTGGTTTCAGCCATTAAAGCTTGGTATAACTGTCTTTCGTTAGACTCTTCTATAGAGTTACCAAACTTTGTCTGCAGATATTGTTCAATATCTTTTGTCATTTCACTCATTCTTTTTCTCCTCTATCACTTTTTGTTTATATTATTTACCATAATATTTAAATTAATATATTTAATATGGTAATAAAACCAGCCCGGTGTCTACCATACACCAAATACTTATTTATTACCACTTTTAGTCCTTGTCTAATCTACTATATATTATTATAGACTAAAGGACCTCCCTATACATGTCCAGATACTTCTTGGCTGAATTATCCCAAGTCATATCGTGGTCCATTGCATTTCTCATAATATGCTTCCAAGTTTCCTGGTCATAATTATATACATCTAGGGCCCTCTTAATAGCATCTAGCATATCGTATACATTATAGCTTTCAAATGTGAAGCCATAGCCAGTCATCCTAGTAGGATCAAACGGTTCTACTGTATCTCTAAGACCGCCCACCCTATTAACTACAGGAATGCTACCATACCTCATAGCTATTAGCTGGGATAGGCCACATGGTTCAGACTTGGATGGCATCAAGAATATATCTGAACTAGCATATATCTTTGATGACAGTTCATTAGAAAACATGATGATAGACCTCATCTTGTCATGTCTCCTATATTCTAGGTTCCTTAACTGTTCTTCAAAATATGGGTCTCCTGTTCCTAAAATTACCAACTGGGCACCCATATTTAGGATATGCTCAGCTGCTTCGACAACTAGGTCTATACCCTTTTGACCTGTCAACCTCGTTACCATGCCTACCATTGGTATATCTTCACTTACCTCCAAGGCCATTTCTTCCTGGAAGGCTAGCTTATTTTTTATTTTCTTGTCTAGAGTCTTTAGCGAGAAGTTCTGACTTATCATATTATCACTTTCAGGGTTAAACTTATCATAGTCAATACCATTCACTATCCCCCTAAGCTTCCATCTCTCACTGGATAAGACTGGACTTAACCCAAAGGCAAAGTATGGGTCTAATATTTCATTTGCATAAGTCTCACTAACTGTATTTACCCTATCGGCTAGCTGGATAGCCCCCTTCAATAGGTTTATATCCCCATCAAAAGTCAAAGCTCCTAGGTACTCATTACCTAAACCAAATAGGCTTCCTAATACATATGGATTGTACTTGCCCTGAAATTCTATATTATGAATTGAGATTACGCTCTTCATATCCCTATAGAAATCATATCCTTCTCTCCTATAAAGGTCTAGGTACACTACTGATAAGGAGGCATGCCAGTCGTTAGCATTCATAATATCAGCCTTAAAGTCAATGTGTGGCATTATATCCACAGCTGCCTTAGAGAAGAAGGCAAACCTCTCTCCATCATCTGGTTCACCATAGGTCTGGTACCTATTAAAGTACTGTTCATTATCTATAAAGTAGAACTTAATACCCTTGTATTCAGTTTCGAAAATACCACAATAAATCTGCTTCCAACCCAATGATACATATATATATTTCACAAAATTAATATTGTACTTATTCCTGTCAATTGATGAATAAAGTGGCAGAACTACTCTTGCGTCCACACCATTATCATTCAAGGCTGCAGGTAAGCCACCCATTACGTCTCCCAATCCTCCAACTTTGACAAAGGGAGATGCTTCCGCAGCAACGAATAAAACTTTCACTCACAACACCTCTTTCTGTATGTGTTCAAAATTATATCTCTATTTTAATTCATATATGTTAGGACCCTAGATAGAGTCCTAACATAGTATTAGCATTAGATTGTCTTCTTCTTAGGAACTATAAACTGACAGTTTCTATCACCCTTTAGCTCCTTACCCTCTGTAACAAGCACTTCCTTGTCTGTGATTACATATTCTAGTTTAGCACCTTCCTTGATAGTCGTGCTAGACATCACGATACAATTTTTAAGCTCAACACCCTCTTCAATTGTTACATCTCTGAAGATTACTGAGTTTTCAACCTTTCCATTTATATGGCAGCCATCAGCCAAGATAGAGTTAGATACGCTTGAATTCTTGCCATAGCTAGTTGGTACACTATCCCTTACCCTTGTTAGTATTTCAGTACCAGACAGGAATATTTCCTTGCTTATTCTTTCATCTAATAGGTCCATATGGAAGTCATAATAGCTTTCTAGGCTATTTATTACCTTACAGTATCCCTTTACCTCATATGCATAGACATTCAGCCTGTTGAAGTTCTTTGATATGTAGTCTCTCACTATATCTTCCCAACCTAGTGTGATTCCCTTCTTGATAATTTCATTCAAGAAATCCTTGTGCATGATTGTTATCTTTAATAGGGTATTACATTCATAGTCTGCCCCATCCTTGTGGTAAAGTGAGTCGTAGGCCCTGTTCTTATTGTCAAGAATCATTTCAATTTCATCCTTTTCAGGCTTCCTCTTAACTACTGCTACTGTCACATCTGCATTATTTTCTTCATGGTACCTAAGCAAGTCCTTGAAATCAATATTACAGATGATATTAGAATCTGCAATTATACAGTAGTCCTGAAGTCTACCCTCCATATACTGGCTTGCATTACTCAAGGCTTCAAACTTATTCCTGGCTAGACCTGTATCAGAAATCGCTAGTGGAGGTATAATTTTTAGACCACCATTTTTTCTATTTAGATTCCAGTCTTTACCCCAACCTACATGGTCCATTAGGGAATTGTAGTTGTTAGTAGTCAAAATACCAATGTCAGCCACATCAGCCTTTACCAATGAAGAAAGGATAAAGTCAACAATCCTGTACCTACAAGCTACAGGTAGGGATGCTAGGGACCTATTCTTTATTAAACCTTCTAAATCATAATTCTTGTAATTATCTGCAAATATTAAACAAAATCCGTTCATACTATCCCCTCCTACTTCTTTTTGAATGTTTCCTTGTCTTTGACTACATCCTTGTTGGCTACAACAGTGATCATATCCTTACCAAGTTCTATTTTTTCATGACCAACTATAGCACCTTCACCTATAATGGCATCTTCGGCAACTATAGAATTGTATACCTTGGCATTCTTGCCTATAACTGCATTCTTCATTATTACACTGTTTACTACCTCTGCACCTTCATGGATATATACACCAGAAGACACAACTGAGTCCTTAACAGTTCCACTAATGCTGCTTCCCTCAGAAATCATGGCATTTGATAGCTTGGCCTTTGGTCCAATGTACTGGGCCATAGACTCGTAATGTCTGCAGTATATTCTCCAAAGCGGATCATAGATATAGAAGTTGTCAGCATTATTCAATAGGTCCATATTAGCCTGCCATAGACTCTCTATAGTTCCTACATCCTTCCAGTAGCCCTTGAATGGGTAGGCGAATATTTTCTTTCTATCGGCTAACATCATCGGTATTACGTCCTTACCAAAGTCATAGCTAGTATCTTCAGCATTTTCACACTTTTCAAGGTATATCTTTAACTGGGACCAGTTGAAGATGTAAATACCCATCGAAGCCTTAGTTGATATCGGTTTTTCTGGCTTTTCAACGAATTCACTTACAGAAAGGTCTGACATAGTATTGAGGATACCAAACCTACTAGCCTCTTCAAGTGGAACATCTATATGGGCAACTGTTAAATCTGCCCCCTTAGACTTATGGAACTTCAACATTTCATTGTAGTTCATCTTGTATATATGGTCACCAGAAAGAATCAATACGTATTCTGGATCATACTGTTCAATATACTTCATATTCTGGTAGATTGCATTTGATGTTCCCTTATACCAGTCACCTGTCTCTCCACCTGTATACGGAGGAAGGATTGATAAACCACCGTCCATCCTGTCTAGGTCCCATGGGGCACCATTTCCTATGTAGCTATTAAGCTCCAAAGGCATAAACTGAGTTAGGACCCCGACTGTAGATATGCCTGAATTCACACAGTTTGATAACGGAAAGTCGATTATCTTGTACTTACCACCAAATGGAACTGCTGGCTTGGCCATATTCTTTGTTAGGGATTTAAGCCTAGTTCCCTGACCACCTGCTAATAGCATTGCAACAATTTCTTTTTTTAAACTCATAGCTTTACCTCTCTTAACTATTTATTTTTCTACCAAATATAGACTTCCAAAAGATCCGATATTGACCTCTATATGGTAGTCAAACCCATTAAACTCTGATTTTATTGAATGAATGTTTCTGTTTACCAAGCCATCTCCACCGTACTTCTTGGCGTCACTATTCAATAAGATCTTATATTTTTTATCGGAGCTGACCCCGATTTTATACTTTTTCAGCTGCTGTGATGAGAAGTTGCAGATAACCAAGATCTCATTGCCCTTGGCATCATACCTAGTGAAGGAAAAAACATTATTTGTATTGTCATCCACAGTATTCCACCTAAATCCATCCCAGTTGGTATCCAACTCCCATAGTTGCTTATGCTTGGCATATATGGCATTTAGGTCTCTGACAAACTTCTGATGTGTTGCATGTAATGGGTAATCTAAAAGAACCCAATCTAGTTGCTTTTCATCATTCCATTCTATCACCTGGGCAATGTCCGTACCCATAAAGTTAAGTTTCTTGCCTGGATGGCCATACATATAGGCTAGGAATACCCTCAGGCTCTTAAACTTGTCCTCATAAGGGACATAGGCCTTATCAAAGATAGACTTCTTTCCATGTACCACCTCGTCATGTGAAAGGGCTAGTATATAGTTTTCACTAAAGGCGTATGTAATGGAGAAGGTCATGCAATTATGTATTCCAGACCTAAAGTATGGGTCAGATTCAAGATATTTTAATGAATCGTTCATCCACCCCATATTCCACTTAAAGTCAAAGCCTAGGCCACCGTCCTTTACAGGATGACTAACCTTTGGCCAGGCTGTAGATTCTTCTGCTATCATCATAGCTCCTGGGAAGGTATCATGTACATGTTCATTTAGCTTCTTTAGGAATTCAAGAACTTCTAAATTTTCCTTGCCCCCATATTTATTTGGTCTCCACTCGCCACCCTGTCTAAAGTAGTCAAGATATAGCATTGATGAAACTGCATCTACCCTCAGACCATCTATATGGAACTTGTCTAACCAATAAACAGCATTAGATATCAAGAATGATACCACCTCGTTTTTACCATAGTCAAAGACCCTAGTTCCCCATTCTTTGTGCTCCATTTTTAGTGGATCTGAGTACTCGTAGGCATATGATCCATCAAATTCACATAAGCCTGATTCATCCTTAGGGAAATGTCCTGGTACCCAGTCTAGGATTATACCTATATTATTCTGGTGTAGCAGGTCAACCAAGTACATAAGGTCTTCAGGTAATCCATACCTAGATGTAGGTGCAAAATAGCCCGTAACCTGGTAGCCCCATGATTTATCATATGGATGCTCCATCAAAGGAAGTAGCTCAACGTGCGTATACTTCATGTCCTTTAGATAGGCAAGCAAAAGTTCTGCATATTCACGATAAGAGTAGAATTCACCATTGTCCCTGGTCTTCCAAGTCCCAAGGTGTAATTCATATATATTCATTGGACCGTCCTTAGGAACCTTCCTGGACTTCATCCAAGCCTGGTCACCCCATTCATAGTCATCAAATTTATATACCTTAGATGAGGTGTTTGGCCTTGTTTCAAAGTGTCTTGCATAAGGGTCGGACTTGTATAGGGTCCTTCCGTCTTGAGTTTCAAATACATACTTGTATGCGTCATACTGCTTGATATTTTTTATACGGCACTCATATATTCCTGAATCCGTAACCTTCTCTGCCTCATATACAAATGGGTCCCAGTTACAGAATTCGCCTGTCACATATACCCTCTTGGCACCAGGAGCCCATACCCTAAAGGTGCATTCGTCACCGTCAAGGAAGGAGCCCATATAATCGAAGGCCCTGTAATTGGTACCTTCATGGAATAGATACTTAGCCAAATCGTTCTTTTGGTCTTTTTTCATACTCTTCTCACCTCACCATTTATGATACTTCTATATCGACTCTATTAATTATTTAATAAGTCGATAAGATTTAGTCGATTAAAATTAGGTATAATCAATACATCATACCACTATAATTACATACATCATACCATAAATAAATGCTAATTTTCACAAAATAATGCAATTTTTTTCCTATGAAAATCTTTATTTTTAGGAAAATCGTTTTTTCTAATGCTTTCGATATAATTTTAATAAAATAAAAAAAAATTCATCAAATTTACACGAAAAATCTCATTGTTTTGGTATATAATATATTATAAAATGTATATTAGAACTCGATTACTATTTAAATAATAAGTTTTAAATAAGCTTTTAGTCTTATTCTACTTACATTAATTATAGGGTTTATGATATTAGGAAAATAATACAAAAATAAAATAGAAAGTACAGAAGAGGATAATATGAGAAAAGTAATTTACAGACAAGAAATTGATAAGAAGCCACTTGGAGGTGTTAAAAATAACGAAAAGACAAGCATAGACATATATATACATGAATCAATCCACTTCCAATCTTTGGAATTTGTATATTTCAACGATAAGTCTCCATATGACTTAAATAAGATACCAATGACTATACTAGAAATCGACCGGGAAGACCAGTTAAAATACCAGGGCTATATAAGGTATCATATAGATTTAGGACCACTTGAAACAGGTCTTTATTTCTACTATTTCCAGCTAAACTACCATGATTGTAGTCATAATATATCTAAGATTAACTACCAGCCTGAAATTACTGATGATTTGATTTGTTGGCAGTTAACTGTATATGATGCAGACTTTACTACTCCTGACTGGATTAAGGGAGGTATCATCTATCAAATATTTCCTGATAGGTTTAAAAGGAGTTCATCATATAAGGCTCCAAGGGCAGTGAATGAAGATGAGAGAACTATTAGAAATGATTGGGGTGGTCGTCCACAGTCAGGATTAGACACGCCTAACTACTCTGCCAAGGACTTCTTTATGGGTAATCTAGATGGTATTAGGGAAAGTCGTGCCTATCTAGAGGGCTTGAATATTGATATGGTCTACCTAAACCCCATAGTTGAAAGCTCGGAAAACCATAGGTATTCAACAGCTGATTACAAGAATGTAGACCCTTATTTGGGAACTATAGACAGCTTCAGAGACCTCTGTCATGACTTTAATAAGTCTGGCATTAAACTTGTCCTAGATGGTGTCTTTAGTCATACAGGTTCGGATAGTATATATTTTAATAGGTATGGTAGGTATCCTGGCATAGGAGCTTATCAGTCCAAGGAATCAGCCTACTATCCATGGTTTAACTTTATAGATTATCCAAATACCTATGCTTCTTGGTGGGGCTTTGATAACCTTCCAGAACTGATTAAGGAAAATGAGGACTACACAAACTACGTATGCAGCCAAGAGGATGGAGTCCTTAAATTCTGGCAAGACCTCGGTGCAGGTGGTTGGAGACTCGATGTGGCAGATGAGTTACCAGATGTCTTTATAGATAAACTAAGAGAATCTATCAAGGCTACAGACCCAGAGGCCCTAATCATTGGTGAAGTATGGGAAGATGCCACTAACAAATTTTCATATGGAGGTAGAAGACGTTATTTACTAGGTCAGCAGCTAGATTCTGTCATGAACTACCCTTGGAGGACAGCTATAATTGACCTCCTAAAGGGACAGGATACAAAGCTATTTAAAAATAGGATAATGGACCTTATTTCTAACTATCCTCAGCCTGCCCTAGACACACTTATGAACCTTTTATCTACACATGATACTGCCAGGATAGCAACTTGTCTGGCTCTCGATGTAGATAGTTTTAAGCATGAAGACAAGCTAGGCTATAGTTTGCCAGAGGTCCTATACGAAAAGGCCCTTGAGCTTGAAAAAATAGCCTCATTTATACAGTTTACCCTACCAGGTGTGCCATCACTATACTACGGTGACGAAAATGGTATGGAGGGCTTCTCCGACCCATACAATAGGTGTTGCTTTATAGAGGAGGACAGAAACCAGGATATATATGACCACTACAAGGCCTTGACTAGCTTTAGGTCAAAGTATAGGGATAGCTTTAAGACTGGCTTTGAATTTGGTTTTGCTAGAGAAAACCTAATATGCTACTATAGAAACGATATAGCCTGTCTAATAAACCTTGGAGATAAGCCTGTCCTAGTAGAAGAAATACTTGGTGGCAAAAAGGTCTTTGGAAATAAGGAGGTCTACCCTACAAATTATGGACTGGTTGTTGGACCAAGATCCTATACTGCTATACACTTAGATAAGTAAAATATTTTTGAAGTTTTAAGTCTAATTATAATAAATAGAAAGGATCCAAGTATATATAATAAGACTTGGATAAAAGGTAATCAATATGACAAACACTAGGAAGGCAGGTATCCTCCTGCCAATTTTCTCCCTACCTAGTAAGTACGGGGTTGGGAGTCTAGGCCACTGTGCCTATGAATTTGTGGACTTTTTGGTAAGGACTGGTCAATCTGTTTGGCAGATACTACCGATAACAGCAACTGCTGCAATTGATGAATATTCACCATACAAGTCTGTCTGCGCCTTTTCAGGTAACTATGACCTTATAGACATAGACATGCTTGTAGGCAAGGGTCTTGTAGACTGGAACTTTATTAACTCTGTATACCAGGGCTACTACCAGGCAGATCCAAGATATGCTGACTATGCTAAAGCCAGATCTCTTAAGATGATTATTTTTAGAGAGGCCTTCAGGAACTTTGATCCTAAGCATGACCAAGCCTACAAGGATTTTAAGAAGGAAAATGCCTTCTGGCTTGATGATTTTGCCAAATACATGGCTCTAAAGGAAGCAAATGACGAAAAGCCATACTGGGAATGGCCAAACCCAGCTAACAAGCCAAATCCTGACACAATTGACTTCCACTGCTTCCTACAGTACCTATTCTTCGACCAGTGGCACCAGCTGAAAAAATATGCAAATGATCGTGGTATAGAAATATTCGGTGATATGCCAATTTATGTATCACGTGATAGTTCTGACTTCTACTACAATAGGGACATGTTCTTGACAGATGAAAAGGGTGAACCTCATCAGATATCAGGAGTTCCACCAGATGAGTTTTCAGCAACTGGCCAGGTTTGGGGTAACCCTCTATACGATTGGGACTACCTAAAGAAGCACAAGTTTGATTGGTGGGTTAAGAGAATCCAAAAATCTCTTGAGCTTTATGATATATTAAGAATAGACCACTTCAGAGGCTTTGAAAGCTTCTATTCTATAGATCCTGTCACTAGAGATGCTATGAACGGAAGGTGGATAAAGGCACCAGGCAAGGAGCTTTTTGACCAGGTAAACAAGGAAATTAAAAATGCTAACATAGTAGCTGAAGACCTTGGTATTATTACTGATGAGGTTCGTGACCTCCTAGACTATACTGGCTTCCCAGGTATGAAGATAGTCCAGTTTGGATTTAGCTCTGATGCTGACAACCTTAACCTACCACATAACTATCCAAAGAATTCTGTTGCCTACACAGGAACACATGACAATACCAGCCTGGCTGAATGGCTAAAAACTTGCAGCCCTAGTGAATTCTCATATGCAGAGGCCTACCTAAGGATGTCAGCCTATGACAGGTATACTGAATGCCTAATAAGGTCTGTCATGATGACTAATTCCTACATGGCTATTATACCTCTACAGGACTGGTATGACTTTGAGGGTTGGTCAAGAATAAATACTCCAGGTATCGATGAAGGTAACTGGATATTTAGGATGTTGCCACATGAAATGTACAACCATGACCTAGAGGGGTATATCAGTTATATTACAGGTCTGTACGGAAGATTTAAAAACAGGTAATCTATAAATTAAAAATAATAAGGGAGCAGAAAATCCAGCTTTTACTGGAAGGTCTGCTCCACTTTCATTTATATTATAAAATGCATTATCATACATACTATGATTTACTTTATAAAGACTAATAGCTCTTTAACTCAATCCAGGCCTTATCATAGTCCTTAATAACCTTCTGTATGTCCAAAAATGCCTCAGACTTGTCTAATATAGCCTTGTCTGGGTACATAGTCTTATTGTTTCTAAGTTTTTCAGGTAAGAGCTTTCTACCCTCGCTATTTGGAGTTGAATATCCTATATACTCTGTATTCCTAGCGTTCACCTTAGGGTCACATAGGAAGTTTATAAAGGCCTCTGCCCAGTCTTCATTATCAGCAGTCTGTGGTATGCATACTGCATCTGTCCACTTGTTGGATCCCTCACTAGGTATTATATACTCTAGGTCGTCATTTTCCTCCTTCATAAGTGGGAAGTCTCCTGAATAAAAGACTCCCATAGCAGCCTCCCCAGCTATCATCCTATCCTTACCATCATCATTTACATAGGCAAGGACCAGTGGCTTCTGTTTTATTAAAAGGTCCTTGGCTGCATTTATCTGGTCCTTGTCAACAGAGTTCATGCTATAGCCAAGCTTCTTTAGGGCCACACCCATGCTATCTCTTACAGAGTCGAACATAAGTATATTTCTAGTATACTTCTTGTCCCAAAGTATATCCCATGAGTCAACCTTATCATCTACCATATTCTTGTTATAGACTATGCCTAGGGTACCCCACATGTATGGAACTGAGTACTCATTAGTAGGATCGTACTTAGGATTTAAAAAGGACTTGTCTATATACTTGAAGTTAGGTATATTATTATAGTTTATCTTTTTTAATAGGCCTTCCCTACTCATCTTCTGGACCATATAGTCAGACGGAAATACAAGGTCATATTTTGTGCTTCCACTCTTAACCTTCTGATACATCATCTCATTGGTATCGTAGGTTGAATACTGAACATCAATACCTGTCTGCTCTTCAAACTCACTGATTAGACTCTCATCTATATAGTCACCCACGTTATATACGTTAAGAACTTTAGTAGAATCCTGGCCACCACCTAGGCAACCACTTGTAAATATTGCAACTGAGGATAAAATCAGCGTCATGGCCATGGTTCTTCCTATATTGTTTTTTAATTTATTATTTATCTTTATTAGTCTCATTATTTTCTACCCCCTGACTAGGCCTTACCCAAGGCGGAATTCTTAATTATAGAATCCTTCCTATTAGCTAATATCAGTAAGACCAATACTGTTAAAAACATCAGGCTTGATAGGGCATTTATCTCCGGTTTAATTCCACGTCTAGCCATACCATATATTTCTATAGACAGATTACTTACACCATTTCCTGTATTGAAGAAGGAAATGATGAAGTCATCTATAGACATAGTAAAGGCCATCAGGAATCCAGACATTATACCCGGCTTGATCTGCGGTATAACAATCTTTCTTATTGCCAACCAAGGTGTTGCTCCTAGATCTAGGGCAGCCTCTTCTACATTATCAGGTAGCTGCCTTAGCTTTGGCAAGACTGATAGGATTACATATGGTGTACAAAACATCACATGTGACAAGAGCATAGTTTTAAATCCAAAATTCATTTGGAAAAAGGCAAACAAGCTCATTAGGGCTACACCTGTAACTATATCAGTATTTAAAACTGGCAGGTAGTTGATATTTAGGATAGTAGCCTTGGTCTTACCCCTCATCTTATATATACCAATAGAAGTTATAGTTCCAAATATAGTAGATATAATTGAGGCCAAAACAGCTATACTAATAGTGTAGTATAAGGCTGTCAATATAGTCTCATTCCTAAATAGAGCCACATACCACTTCATGGTAAAGCCATTTAATACACCCATAGACTTTGAATCATTAAAGGAGAATATTACAAGGGCCACTATAGGTGCATATAAAAACAAAAATACAAGCACCAGGTAGATATTTGAGCATAGCTTTGATATTAAGTTCCTTCTCTGCATTATACCTTACCCCCTTGTCTTTCATCCCTGTCTATCTTGTTCATAAAGGCCATAGAAATTAGTATTATAACCATCATAACTATGGATATTGATGAACCTAAATTCCAGTCACCGACTGTTGTAAACTGCTGTTCAATCAAGTCACCTACCAGCATAGTCTTACCACCACCTAGTAGTCTAGATATGGCGAAGGTTGTTACACAAGGCATAAATACCATTGTCACCCCACTTAAGACACCCGGTATGCTCAGTGGGAAGATTACCTTCCTAAATACTGTAGCTGTATTGGCACCCAAGTCTCTTGCTGCATTTACTAGGTCTTCATCTATCTTCTGTAGAGACGTATATATTGGCAATACCATGTAAGGTAAAAAGTTGTATATCATACCTAGTAGTACTGCAGAACTTGTATAGAGGATTGAATTTGGTGTAATACCAAAAAACCCCAAAAGAGAATTTAACAATCCATTTTTTCCAAGTATTGCTATCCAGGCATAGGTCCTCAGTAGGAAATTCATCCACATCGGTAGTATAAATAGGAGGATCAGAGAGTCCCTCCTGCTAAGCTTGGCCTTAGATATTATGTAGGCTGCTGGATAACCAATAATTACACATAAAATAGTCGCTATACCAGCAAGAACAAATGACCTCATAAATACCTTTAGGAATAAGGGATCAAAGGCCTGCCTATAATTTTCAAATGTAAATAGGATACCCCCATCGTCAGTTTTTCTAGTCAATGAATAATAAACAATCAATACTAGGGGCACTACTATAAATATTACTGACCAAAGGGCATAGGGATAGGCCAACCTAGTCTCCTTTTGCTCAACCACAGTATTTGTTCTATTCTTAATCTTCTTCATCCTATGCATCTCCTTTGTGCATGATATGAATATCTTCAGGATTAATAATCATGCCTAATTCACTTCCAATAGGAGCTGTCTTAGTGTTCTGAAGTAACCATAGCCTTCCACTCTCTTCTACCTCTAGCTCATAGTGGACTCCCTTAAATACAGAAGACCTTACTATACCTCTTAGCATACCCTCTTCAGCGCTAGTCATAATAATATCTTCTGGTCTAACAACAACATCAACATTTTCACCCTTTTCAAAGCCCTTGTCTACACAGACAAAACGCCTTGATGAAAACTCTACATCAAAGTCATCATGCATTATGCCATCTATAATATTAGATTCACCTATAAAGTTGGCTACAAAGGCATTTTCAGGCTCATTGTAGATATCTATAGGACTACCTATCTGCTGGATTACTCCCTTATCAAGGACAACTATTGTATCACTCATACTCAAGGCTTCCTCCTGGTCATGTGTTACAAATATAAAGGTAATCCCTAGCTTCTTCTGGATTTTCTTTAACTCCACCTGCATCTCCTGTCTTAACTTAAGGTCAAGAGCTCCTAGTGGCTCGTCAAGTAAAAGGACCTTCGGCTCATTAACAAGGGCCCTTGCTATTGCAACTCTCTGCTGCTGACCACCAGATAGGGATGATATCTTTCTGTGCTCAAAGCCCTGTAGGGAAACTAGGGCCAGCATGCTCTTTACCTTTTCCTCAACAGTAATTGGGTCCATCTTCTTAATCTTTAGACCAAAGGCTATGTTCTCATATACATCCATGTGTGGGAACAAGGCATACTTCTGAAATACGGTATTTATATTTCTCTGATAGGCTGGTACACTATTTACCCTATAGCCTCCAAAGAATACATCTCCCTCATCAGCGAACTCAAAGCCTGCTATTATCCTGAGAAGTGTAGTCTTGCCACATCCACTAGGCCCTAGCAGGGTCAAAAATTCATTTTCGTTTACAGTCAGGTTAAACCTGTCCAAAATAGTATTATCATTAAATTTCTTTGATATATTATTAAGTTCAATTAGTTTATTTTCCAATATATATACCCCCTAAATTTTTCTAAAATGAAGGTGGACAGCTTACCCAGATTAGGCTGGCTGGTGTCTTACCTTCATTGCTTATTGAATGGGTTTCCCTGGCCTGGTAGTAGAAACTCTCGCCCTTTTTAACCCTATATTTCTTATTGCCCATGTGTAGGCATATAGTCCCCTTTAATACGAATCCAAACTCCTCACCCTCGTGTGGCTTTTCCTCCTTGTAGGAACCTCCTGGCTCTATATTTACTAGAACAGGCTCCATGTCATACTTTTGTGAGTTTGGTACCAACCATTTGAAATGATAACCCAAATCCTCATCATCAGTTTCAAACATATCGTCCTCAGCAAAGGTAATCTTTTCATTTACCTCATCAGCAAAGAAGTCTCTAAGGTTAGTTCCCAAGATTTCAAGTATGTCTATCAGGGTGGCAATTGATGGTGATGTCAAATCATTCTCCAACTGCGATATAAAGCCCTTGGATAATTCGCAACGATTTGCCAATTCCTCCTGGGTCAGCTGCTTTTCTGTCCTTAACCGCCTTAGCTTTTCACCAATCTCCATCTAATCCTCCATTCCAATTTATAGCAAAATAAAATTCCATATTTACTTTACTTTTAATAAACTCAAAGTTTATTAAAAGTAAACTCTAGATAATTATATATAATAATACAAAAAAAATCAATGCTTTTTTATAATTTCCACATTTTTTATAGTAATTATAAAAAGCATTGATTTCAATAAGTCTATTATATTCTAAAATTCTAAGTTTAATAAATTATATCCTGAAGTTTACTTTTATTAAACCTAACCAATTAATAGCCAAGTATTGCTTTTGACACAGTATTATATCCACCTATGATATAATTAGTCTTATTTACTGTTAGTTCCTTATTGTCCTTTGATATAGAGTCCTTCTTCACAAGTAGCAGGTTCTTACCACCATCGTTTAAAAGGTTGACTGCACTTAGGGCATCGGCAAAGCTACTTCCATTAGCAAGTATATTTTCATTGTACTTAAGTATTTCAGCTACCTGGTTAGATGTTGATTCCCTATCCTGACCAAAAATCCTGTATACCTTATCTCCCTTTACTGCCTTTAGCCTAGTTTCTATATCATGACCTACTGAGTTCTTTCCACCTATTATGTAGGCATCCCTATATGTAGCCAAATTATTAGGCAGCTTGTTGACACTGTTGACCAGTAGGATTGGTGAATTTAGCTTCTTGGCAAGTGGTGTTGCTGAAAGTGCATCGGCAAATTTTCTACCATCAGTAAATATTATATGCCTAGATGCTCCAAATTCCTTTACCAGCTTGGCTGAAGTCTCATACCTATCATTTCCTGAGATCCTTCTTACATTTAGACCAGCTAGCTGTGTCGCAATGTTGGTAGGAACTGAGTTTAAACCGCCTACTATAATTACATTAGTAGCTCCCAGATCCTTTATAAGCTTGATTGCATCTGCCTTTAGACCTGTCTTGTCAGAGAATATGATAGGTGCATTGTACTTCATAGCAAGTGGACCAGCTGCAAGTGGGTCAGCAAAGCTGTTGCCTGAAGCTACTAGGACAGTCTGACTTGACTTGAAGGTCTTCCTCACTGAGGCAAGGTTTGTAGCAAACCTATCATTACCACTGATTCTTCTTCCATCACTTGGCTGGACTGGTGTCACCTGGTCTGGGTTAATGTCTGAACCAGCTTCATATGTGGCATTTATAAAGAAGCTCTTATTAACTATTTTTCCATCTGACTCTCTCAAAGAATAGTAGATGCATACGGCTAGGTGGTTACCAACCTTAAGGTTGGCTGTATTTATAGTTAAGCTAAACTTGCCATCCTGTGTATTAACATTGTATTTTGGATTTGAAATAAGGGCATCTGTAGTAGGTACAAACTTCTTATCAGTGAACTCCTTGTCTGTAAGTGTGTAGACAGATACTCCTATTCCTCTTACTAGCTGGCCACTAACCACACTCTGACCCACCCCTAGTGATGTTGGCAGGTCAATAGTAACCTTGGCATCGGCCTCAATTTTTGACTTCACGTCAGCTAGGTTTTCTAGTTGAACAGCTGAGTTTGTCACATTATCTTTATTTTCCTTTGGCTGACTAGTACTCACATCCTCCCTCTTAAGGTTGTCAGTCGAGATAATTTCTTCGACCACTAAGCTTGACTGGTCATCAACTACTTCGTTTGACTCTGCAAGAGACAAGCCACCTGCATAGGCCAAGATATTTACAACCATAGATAGGGTAAGTACCATCGATATCCTTCTATTCATTTTTATTCCCTCCTTTTAACTACATATCATATATTTACTATAGGTGTAGCTACTTATATGATTTCATATCATTATCCTAAATCCATATAGACATATATATTGAAATTTGAAACCATATATCTTTATATAATAACATATAATACATAATTAATGCAAATTTCGTCAATTGATTGACTATAATAGGTCTAATAATCCCAAAAACCAATACATAATTATACTTTTATGTTATACTAACTATGTTAAATGTAATATAGATTGGAGGTAACGACTTGAAAAATAGGCTTGAAGACCAGGAATATAAAAAACAAACTATCAAGCTTGCCCTCTTCCTAGGCGAACTCCTAGTGAAAAACGGAGCAGAAACCTACAGGGTTGAGGATAGTGTCCTTAGAATTTGTAAATCAAGAGGCTATAACCATATCAACTGCTTTAGTACACCAACTGTAATTATAATATCTGATGACAAGTTTGATGGTCTCTGCTTTATGAAAACCATAGATAGTAGGGGTATAAACCTTAACAAGGTATCTCTACTAAATAATTTTTCTAGGGAATTTGTGAATATGGTTGATCCCGATATTGAAGAAGAAATAGAAAAGTTACATGAAATAGATAAACTTAAAACCTATCCAAAGTGGGTATACCTGCTTGGAACAGGCATCGGCTCTGCTGGATGTGCAGCAGTATTAGGTGGTAACCAGGTATCAACATTTTTACTAACTGTACTAACCTCTATTTTGGCAACCTTTGTATATGATAGTACACTTAAATACAGTTCTATCAGCATGTTTGCCACAATGTTATCATCTTCAATTATAACCATTTGCGGGGTCATACTCCACAAGCTGGGCATGATACCAGATGAAGCCTCTCTTATAGTAGGTTCTATAATGCCCCTACTACCCGGAGTTGCCTTTATAAAGTGCATGAGGGACCTGATTTCAGGAAGTCTCATGTCAGGTGCAGCCCGTATATTTGAAGTCTTTATCATCCTGGCTGCCATTGCCTCAGGCGTGGCCCTAGTGATAGGAATAGGAGGTGTATAGGATGTTAACTCAAGTACCCCTATGGCAACACTTTATTTTCGCTGGCCTAGCAACATGTGGCTTTGCCATATTTTTCAACGTTCAGCCTAAACTCTTACTATGGGTATCCCCTATAGGAGCCTTGGGTTGGGTGGTCTATGTCTTAGGTGTTTTTAACTACGAGAACCCAATGATATACTCATTTACTGCTGCTGCGCTAATCTCTATCTGCTCAGAAGTACTTGCAAGGAGACTTAAGCAGCCCGCAATTATATTTGTAATACCAGGTATCTTACCACTAGTACCAGGTGTTGGACTTTACCAGACTGTTTATGCTATTATGTTTAAAAAGTATAGTATTGCCGCAACTGTAGGTACTAAGTCGGTTATAGTTAGTATTGGTATTGCCCTGGGAATCCTGGTAGTAGCTTCCTTGTCAAGGGTATTTAACTTCTACCAGCTGAAAAGGGCCTTCTCTAGGAAGGACTCAGCAAGGTATGTTGAATGGGTAAACCTTGGAAAGAACAGGACTGGCAACCAGTTTGTACTTAATAGGGATGAATTAAACGAACACTTAAACAGCTTGAATATAGATACTGAATCCTACAAAAACTCTGATTTGGATAAGATGGAGAAAAACAGTTCACAGGATATCATTTTGGATGATGACTCTGATGATGACTTAGATTTTGAATTAGATCTGGATTAAACTAAAAAGGTTGTATAATATTTAGCGTTGGTGAGAGAAAAAATTCTCTCCCAACGCTAAATTTTTTGCAAAAAAATAGGAACACACATCAAATCTCGTGTATAATTTAAATCGCACAAAATAAAAAACAAGGAG
>NZ_CDRRTB010000024.1:0-18160 GCF_977045075.1 Peptostreptococcus sp.
AGGGCCTTGTACTTGTCCTCTACAAAGTCTACATTGTCACTAGGCCTATTATTGATGTAGTCTACTAGGCCCTGAGCCTCATCCTTGTCAACTATCATTACTAGACCAACACCCATGTTAAAGCTCTTGTGAAGCTCCCTCTTTTCTATGGCATTAAAGCCCTCTATCATCTTGAAAATTGCTGGCTTGTCCCAAGACTTGGTATCTATGTCAAGTCCTAATCCCTTAGGTATTACCCTTACAATATTTTCTATTAGACCACCACCAGTAATGTGGGCTATGGCCTTCACATTATGGCTGGCTAGGGCATCAAGCGCTAACTTGACATATATCTTAGTTGGAGTTAACATAGCATCACCCAAAGACATGCCTAGGTCATCTATATACTTGTCTAGTTCATACTTGTATTCCTCTAGGAAGATCTTTCTGATAAAGGAGAATCCGTTTGAGTGTATACCACTTGAAGATATACCAACTAGAAGGTCTCCTGCCTTTACATCCTGACCGCTAACTATCTTCTTCTTATCAGCTATACCTATTGAAAAGCCTGCCAAGTCATAATCATCATCCCCGTACATACCTGGCATTTCAGCAGTTTCTCCACCTATCAAAGCACAGCCACTCATCTTACATCCATCAGCTATACCTCCTACAACCTTTTCTATATGCTCTGGTACTAGCTTACCTAGGGCTATATAGTCTAGGAAAAATAATGGCTTTGCCCCCTGACAAATCAAGTCATTTACACACATAGCAACTAGGTCTATACCAACTGTGTCATGCTTGTCCATTAGCTGGGCTATCTTAAGCTTTGTCCCAACCCCATCAGTTGATGCTAGTAGGACTGGTTCCTCCATGCCAAGGAAATCCTTTAGAGAATATAGACCACTAAAGTTACCTAGGTCACCAATTACATTTGAATCATAAGTTCCCTTAATCTTGTTTTTAATTAAATCTACCGCTCTGTTTCCCTCATCAATATCTACACCTGAACTCTTGTAAGTAAGCATTTTATTCCCCCTTAAACTGAATATATTTTGATTATTTATTATCCACTATGATTAAAAACTAAAACTCAACTGATGCATCATCAGCTAGAACCTTGTCTGCCATTTCCTTCCTGTAGGCAGCTAGCTTCTCCCTTAAAACTGGGTACTTCACGCTTGCAATCTGAATTGCCATCAAGGCGGCATTCATACCTGAATCTATAGTTACCGTTGCAACTGGGATACCACTTGGCATCTGAACAATCGACAACAAGGAATCCATACCGTCCATTGTAGAAGACTTGATTGGTAGGCCAACTACTGGTATCAATGTCTGGGCAGCTATAACACCTGGTAGATGGGCAGCCTTACCTGCCGCTGCGATTATTACATCTGTATTGTCCTTGATTTCTTCCAAAAATCTAGTTAACTCCTCAGGTGTTCTGTGGGCTGAAAGTATTCTAACCACAACCTCTATACCATAGCTCTTTATAAATTTTATTCCGGACTCAAGCTTTGGCAAATCAGACTTAGAACCCATAACTACTGCAATTTTCATAATTAAATTCTCCTTTTCAACTTATAAATATAGGCACAAGATTTTCTAGTGTCCCAATTTTTTTCGTTTTCACATATTTACTTTAGCTATAAATTTTTGTGACTATTTTAAGATAATTATATATATATAATTCTTATATATACGAACCTTTATACTAAAAGAATATCCTAATGTGCAGTTTTTTTCAATACTTTTTTCAAAAATTATTATAAAAAAGCGTATTTTTGCGAACTATATAAATTATTATTACTATGTTTATTCGTATTTTATGATAATACAGGTAAATAATGGCAACTTTGTACCCTTTAACTGCTATAAATAAAATCCAAGCCAATACCATTATTTGATATTAGCTTGGATTCAAATTCTATACTGAATAGTCTAATTTTTCTTTTACCTATCTTTTAGGACTTCTGACATATTGATTTTCTTTATCCTTCTTACCAGGATCCACCTATTTATTAGGTAGACCATCATTCCACATATAACCGTTGAAAGGTATACATATGTAGGTATATGCGGATCTACATAGCCATCAAACTTATAAAAGGCTAATATTACTAATGATCTTACTAAATATTTTTCTAAAGGAATTAAGATGACTAGAAATACAGCAACGGCTATTGTGGATACCCTAATAAATACCTTCTCTATCTCCTTGTCATAATAGCCAAATATCCTAAGATAAGAGATTGACTCCTTATATTTGTCAACTATAGTCTTGGTAAGGACATACATCACCACTAGGTATATTACAAAAGCCACGGACATGATCATAGGCATAAGGTTTTTAAAATTTACCATAAACTGACCGGCAATTTTTTTCATATCCGAAGAATTTATAATTGTAGCCAGTTCTTTGTCTTCTACCTTTAATTTCTTATCCGTAAATACCCCATTATAATAATATTCCTTCATGCCGACCATTTTATTACAATCCTTCCTATCCATTATGATGGCCATGGAAGTTGCAAAAAGGTCCGTATGACCAACAACCCTTAGTCTATAGTCTACATCTCTATTTTCATCCTTCATACTTATCTGGTCGCCCATATTTATTTTAAACCTATTCATTAGACCGTCTGAAAGGTAAACATCATATAGCCTTGGCTTTTGTTTAGAAGCCTCTTTATCATGTGAGACCTTATCATTCTTGTATTCTCCATCTTCTTTTGAGCTTAAACCACTAGCCCTTGTCAGACCTTCTTTTATAAAGGCCCCGTCTAAATTGCTGGCATATATATTGACCTTTATATCTTGGTCAAAAGTCTTATCTCTCATTTTGACTCCATACATGGTGAATAGGTTGACTTTATCCTTGTCAACTGACATGGCATCAGATAGATACCTGTCTTGTTGATCATAGGTAGGCTTGTCAAATATATCCTTGTCCCTCTTTACTATTGATTCTTTTAACCTTGCCTCCACCTCTTTTTCAAGGGGTCCTTTTAGTATGGTCTGGTAGCTAGATGGCATAGATTTCTCTATATCATCCATATAGCCATCAATCAAAATATTTAAAGATAGACCATATATCAAAAGTATATTTCCCAATAGCAGGCCAATACACAAAACCAGGTAACTAGCCTTATTTTTCAAGAAGACCCTCATCCTAAACCTCGACAAGAATGCCACCTGTGGTAGCCTAATGGCCTTCCTCTGCCTCTTCTTAGTTAGTTCTCGCCTCAAAAATCTAAGGGGACTCAGCCTCAACTTTCTATATATGGACACAAAATTTATCAGTAATATCAAGCCTATAGGTATCAGGCTTGTCAATAAAAAGGCATAGGCATCCAACTCTACCCTTACAGGAAATAGGGAAAATGTACCCGTATATAGGCCTAAATATACATTCTTCATATGGGTATAGGCCAATAAATTGCCCACTAATACGGCAAACACCGTAACATATAGGGGCAACTTTATATAGTGCCATATAAGGCTAGCCTTGCTATAACCAAAGGATAGTAGGCTACCTATCACACTAGCTTCGTCCTCTATAGTATTCTCAACTAGAACTGCAAATATAAAGGCCATTACCAAAAGTACTATCACCATCAAGGATGTCATCATTGGTACATCTCCACCCATATCATCCATAACATAGGAAATCCTAGAATTCCTATACTTATTTTGGGCATTTATCGGTACTAGACCCTTATCTACAAAGGCGTCAACTAAATCCTCTAATTTATCAGACTGGACCTTCCTGTTTTCACTGGAATGTTCTAATCTGTAAGAGTAGATATAATTTATACCATAGCCATCTTTTACTAGATCATCAAAAGTCTTTTTATTTACACTAGCCACTGCAAAATCTTTGTTATCCATCAAGATATCTCCCGGTCGCCTCAATAAACAACTATAGTCTGGAAAGGCCACCGAGCCAACTATTTTTAATCCATCTATAGCAGGCTTCTTGCCATTTACATATGCTGGCAAGTATAATTTATCACCCAGAGACAACTTGTTCTCTTTGATATAGTTATAATTTAATACTACCTCACCATCTTTATTGGCAGATCTTCCCCTATGGATAGCCGGTATATTTACATGTTTCCTGTTGGAATATAGCCTGATTAATTTACCATTCTTATAATTGATAGACAGGTAGTAGTTTTTATAGGCCTTTACATGATTGTCCTCAAAAATTTTTTCTTCATCCCTACTTAATTCCCTATCAAACTCTATATAACCATCCTCTATCTTGCCTTTTATATGACTGTCCTCATAGGATATCTTTACAGAATTTTGTGCTATAAAAAATGAAGATATAAATGATATGGTCATTAGCATAACTATAAATATAGACCCATACCTACCAATATTTGACCTAAGTTCTCTAAAAATTCTCTTGTTTAGTGGATTTTTCATAACTGCCACCTACCAAACTAATTCGCTAGCATCTACTATACTATCATTTATTTTATGCTCCATTATAGTCCCGTCGTGTAGGCTCAAAACCTCATGCGACATGCTAGCAATAGCAGTATTGTGTGTAGCTATAATAATAGTACTTTTGTATTCCTTATTTATTTTTTGTATCATCCTTAATACATCTTTGGCAGTAGTGTAATCCAAGGCTCCAGTAGGTTCATCACAAAGAAGGATAGTTGGACTCTTGGACAAGGCCCTTGCTATAGCAGTCCTCTGCTGCTGACCGCCTGACAGTTGGTTAGGAAACTTGCCTTGATGTTCTACCAAGCCAAGCTTTTCCATCAAGTCATCAATATCCAAGGGGTCTTTACCCAAATAGGCCCCTACCTCTATATTTTCTTTAAGAGTCAGGTTGGATACTAGGTTATAAAATTGAAAAACAAAACCTAACTTGTCCCTCCTATATTGGAGTAGGTCCTTCTTAGACAAGTTCTTAAGCTCCAAACCATCAACCATGAGACTTCCCTCTTCAAATGACTCTATCCCCCCTAATATATTCAAAAAAGTGGACTTACCAGACCCAGATGGTCCTAATAGGGTACATATACTCCCCCTCTTTATCTTACAATCTATGCCCTTAAGGACATCTACCCTGCTGTCACCTTGACCATATGATTTCCTTAAATTTGAAACCTCTATTAGATTATCACTCACCAGAATAACCCCCTATTCATTATAAATTACTATAAAATTTGCAAAACGTTTTCTTTATACTCATACGCCTATTCTTGGTTAGAATAAGTATAAATCCACCTCTTAACTATATGATATAATAAATCATAATGATTTTCAATATTTATCAATGATTAAATACTAGGGTTATTATAGATACCAATATACCTATAAAGGAAAGGCTTAAAAATTTCCTTTCCTTCTTATCTACAAAAAAGTAGCCCAGGGCTCCACCAATCGTAAACAGTCCTTCTAAGCCTATAACCATCAACTTAGGATATACACTTGAGGGCTTGCCTGAAGCCCCCACTTGAACAACCACATTAGCTGGTAAAACTATAAAGCCATATATAGATAGGACCAGGCCTGCAAATACTAGTATTCCTAGCACTATTGTCTTCTTCATTCCATCCACTACCTTTCCTACAAAAAATACTCTTATCCTATATATCTTCTATTATATTTATTGTCTAACGAATACAGAAATTTTTTCTTATTCATCCTCTTTGTCTAGCCATCCCATAGACCTCTCTATAGCCTTCTTCCAGTACTTATAATTCTTGGTCCTCTTTTCCTGACTCATCTGAGGTTTGAAGGTCCTATCTATAGAAAAGTCCTTTGAAATTTCATCAAGGTCCTTCCAATAACCAACTGCCAGACCTGCTAGATAGGCAGCCCCTAATGATGTGGTTTCTAAGGTCCTTGGTCTATGAACCTCTGTATCCAGCATATCAGCCTGGAACTGCATCAAGAAGTTATTGGCTGATGCCCCTCCATCTACCCTAAGATAGGCTAGGGGTATCTTGGCATCCTCCTGCATGGCCTCTATTACATCCTTTGACTGGTAGGCTAGCGATTCCAAGGTAGCCCTTACAAGGTGCTCCCTCTTAGTCCCTCTGGTCAAACCAAAAATTCCACCCCTTGCATACATATCCCAATATGGGGCTCCTAGGCCTGTAAATGCCGGCACAACAACTACACCATCAGTATCTTCAATCTTGTTGGCATAATATTCACTCTGGGGAGAATCGTATACCAGCCTCAACTCATCCCTCAACCACTGGATGGCTGCACCTGCTATAAATACTGACCCTTCTAGGGCATAGGATACCTTGCCGTTAATTCCCCATGCTATTGTAGTCAATAGGCCATTTTTAGACCTTATCATTTCCTGGCCTGTATTCATTAACACAAAACAGCCTGTTCCATAGGTATTCTTTACCATACCTGGCTTAAAGCAATTCTGGCCAAATAGGGCGGCCTGCTGGTCACCTGCTATACCTGCTATTGGTATCCTGGCACCCCCATAGGTATGCTCATCAGTATAGCCATATATACAGCTAGAATCCTTGACCTCTGGCATCATTGCCTTTGGTATATTCAAAACATCTAGAATTTCATCGTCCCACTTTAGGTCTTTGATATTAAACAACATGGTCCTAGAGGCATTAGAATAGTCTGTTACATGGACCTTACCCCTAGTCAGGTTCCATACTAGCCACGTATCCACTGTACCAAAAAGTAGGTCTCCCCTTTCAGCCTTTTCCCTGGCTCCTTCCACATTGTCTAGTATCCAGGCTATCTTTGTGCCCGAGAAATAGGCATCCACTACTAGGCCTGTCTTGTCCCTAATCTTGTCAATCCAACCCTTTTCCTTAAGCCTCTCACAATAGCTGGCCGTTCTCCTACACTGCCAAACTATGGCATTATAGATAGGTTTGCCTGTATTTTTATCCCATACAATTGTAGTCTCTCTTTGGTTTGTAATTCCAATTCCAATAATCTGGTCAGGCCTGATAGCAGACTTTTCCAATACTTCTCTCGCTACCCCACTCTGGGATGCCCATATTTCCATCGGATCGTGCTCTACCCAGCCAGCCTTAGGATATATTTGCTGGAATTCCTTTTGTGCTACATTTATTATTTGTCCCTTTTTATTAAATATAATTGCCCTGGAACTTGTAGTTCCCGCATCAAATGATAGTATATACTTTTCCATAATTTTGTCCCCCTTAGAATAAGACCTAAATATTATCTAGGAATTACTTAAATTATATCATTACTTGTATGCTACTTCCATAAGGATTATCGTCTTTATGAATAATATAGAATTATTGAGCGTTGTAATATATATTCCCAATTAATACACACTATTTAATATATACTATGATACTATTATCTTTTCTATTCTGTACGAGGATAGTTTAAAAACTTTTAATAGTCCTTTGTTTTTTTAATTGTATTAGAACATAAATCAAGAGTATATTTTGGATTTGGATACAAATCAAAATTCACAATGCAAAGAGAAAAACATAGATGTTGGTGAACAACCTGTTAGTGTTGAGAATACTGCTATTTTAGAATGTCTTGAAGTAGTCATGAGCGAATATAAAATAGAGCGTGATAAAAAACAAAGTTTTGAAACTCGTGCAGGCATAATAATGGCATTACTTGGCGCAACGTGTGGGATTTTTTTTGGTTGTATAAAATTTAGCGTTGGTGAGGGAAAATTCTCTCCCAACGCTAAATTTTATACAACCCTTTTTTATATTCTAGTCATTTCATTTCATTCTTTCAAGATAATAAATTGTGACCTTGAAGATTACAATGTTATTCAATTATGCTTCAAGAAGATCATCTCTTAGCAAAAAGTCTCTTATTCCAACATAATAAATTCCATACTCATCGTATCTTGGCACTATATTATCTCTGACAATAATAATTTTCTTAAAAGAATCGTCAATTCGTTTTAGAGAGTTTCTTTCCTGTTCTTTCTTCTCCTCACTGTTTATAGCAAAAGCTGATTGAATATAATATCTGAGATTTCCTCTGTTAATAACAAAATCAACCTCTAATTGTACTCTTGTTGTTTTTCCCTCTACACTTGGAAAATATTCCACAACTCCTACATCAACATTAAATCCTCTTCTTAACAAGTCATTGTAAATGATATTTTCCATAATATGCGTTTCTTCAACTTGTCTAAAATTCAATCTTGCATTTCTAAGCCCTATATCAGCAAAATAGTATTTAAGTGGTGTAGAGAAGTATTTCGAACCTTTAATATCATATCTTTTAGCAGAATACAGAAGATAGGCTTCTTCAAAATATATTAAGTACTTTGAAATAGTATTATTTGATATGTTTATTTTTTTTTCCGAATCATATCTTTTAGATAGCTTAAGTGGATTTGTAAGTGAGCCTACTGCTGATGATACAAAATCTAGTAAAACTTCTAAAACTTCCTCACTGTTTTTTATCTGATTTCGATCTATGATATCTTTAATATATGTTTCTTCAAATAGTCCTTTCAAATACCTGCTCTTTTCTTCAAAGGTTTCCATTTCAAGTACAAATGGCATTCCACCGCAAAGGACATAATCTTCCCATGCTTTATCTTTATCCTCATAACAGCTACTCATCTCAGCAAACGATAAAGGATAAAGATGTATTTCATCTCCCCTATCTCTAAATTGTGTCAAAATGTCTTTAGAAAGCATTTTTGAATTACTTCCGGTAATATAAATATCAAGATTTTTTCGTTTCATAAGTGAAAGTAATGTATCAACAAAAGTAATTTTTTCGTCCTCATCATCAATATATGGATTTTTTACTGATCTTGAAAATTGTATCTCATCAATAAAAATATAATATCTTTTATCATCACTTATCTTACTTTTTATATATTCATTGAGCTTAAAGGGATCTCTATATTGACTATTTTCAATGTCATCGAGAGCCATTTCAATAATTTGGTTTTCAGCTATACTATTTTTCAATAAATAATTCTTGTATAGTTCAAACAACAAATATGACTTGCCACATCTTCTGATACCTGTTATGATTTTAATTCTTCCGTTATCCTTTTTCTTAATTAGTTCATCTAAATATTGCTTTCTTTCTATAATCATATCCTGTGCCCCTTTTATGCGAATAATTTATATATTTTACCACGATTTTTATTCATATATATTTTATCACAGTCAAAGGATAATCGCAATCACAAGGAATAATTTTCGTGGTATAATATATTTTTTATTCGAATCTATGAAAAAAAGCCTGTAAAATTGTAAGTCCTTCTATGGTAAAATTAAATTATAATCTGAATTTTTGTCTAAGTATTATATTGAAATTGTAATTCAATTAGATCCTAATAATAAGGAGTATGTAGATTTTTATAATTTTATATTAAGTGGAAATTAAGCGTTGTCAGTATACTCTAGCCTATACTATCATATTAATTTAGTTTTATTTAATATATTATTTTTAAGCATCTATCATGCAGCCAACTTCGCATTTTCAATAGGGACACGTCCCTACAATAAAAAACCTCCCAGGTACTAAAACCTAGAAGGTTGATTTTATCTTGTATATTTTTTATATAATTGACTTATTCCTATATCCACCCTACAAGGATCTATCTTTCCAATCATCCTTCTGCCTGTCCCTAATCTCTCTTAACAACAAAAGTATCTTATTTAGGGTCAACTGTATAGATATAAGGACCACAAAGAGCATGACCCAGGCAACTAATTTAAAGTTAATAATCTCCATATTTCCACCATCCACTATTTACTTATCAAGGCTTCTAGCTCATCAACCAGGTCGGCAAATACCTTCAAGGCCCCGTCTACAGCTGACTTTTCTTCCATATTTACACCTGCATGTCTTAACTGGTCTAGTGGGTATTCTGAGCCACCACTTCTCAAGAATTCTATATACCTTGGCACTGCCCCTTCTTCATTTAATATCATATTGCTAAGTACACTTGCTGCTGAGAAGCCTGTAGCATACTTATATACGTAGAAGTTTGAATAGAAGTGAGGTATCCTAGCCCATTCTATACCAACCAGTTCATCCACATTACAAGAACCACCATAATATAGCTTGTTCAAGTTATAGTATATTTCAGTAAAGTCCTTGGCTGTCATAGGTTGGCCAGCTTCTACCCTTTCGTGGCTAATCTTTTCAAATTCAGCAAATAGGGTCTGCCTGTAGACAGTAGTTCTAAACTGCTCTAGGTAGTAGTTTAGAAGATATATCTTCTCCTCATCTGATTTTGCATTCTTAAGCAGGTACTTGATCAACAAATTCTCATTAACAGTAGATGCCACCTCTGCCACAAATATCTTGTAGCTAGAGTATAGGTAAGGCTGGCTCTCATGAGATAGGTAGCTGTGCATAGAGTGACCCAACTCGTGTATTAGGGTAAACATAGAGTTTAGGTCATTGTTATAGCTCATCAATATATATGGGTGGGAATCATAACTTCCCCATGAGTAGGCTCCACCCCTCTTGCCTTCATTCTCGTATACATCTATCCACTTCTCATCAAAGGCACGCTTGATTAGGCCTATGTAATCCTGACCCATTGGCTCTAGGGCCTTGATTATAATTTTCTGGGCCTCTTCGTAGGAAATCTCCATTTTGAAATCCTCTGCCATAGGTACATAAAGGTCATACATATGGACCTCATCTAGACCAAAATACTTTTTCTTTAGGCCTATATACTTGTCTAAGGCCGGTATATTTTCATGGATTGATTCAATCAGGTTGTTATACACATCTAGGCTGATATTGTCTGCATATAGGGATGCAAACAGGGCTGATGGGTACTTCCTAATGCTTGAATTGAATATCTCTGCCTTGATACCACCAAATAGGGTTGAAGCCATTGTATTTGAATACTTCTTGTAGGTTCCAAACTCTGCCTCAAAGGCCTCCTGCCTAACCCTCCTGTCCTTGGACTTGATAAACTTGCTATAGTTAAACATATCCAGCCTAACCTTATTGCCATCTTCATCTGTAATTTCTGGGAACTTCATATCTGCATAGGATAGCATTTCATAGGTATTTTCAGGTACCCCTGCCAGTTCTGATGCCGCAGCCATTATCTCTTCTTCCTTGTCACTAAGTGTGTATGGCTTGTCACTCAGGATTTCATCTATCATCTTCTTGTAGTGGCCTAGCCTCTCGTCCTTCATATAAGTTTCCAATAACCCTTCGTCCATGGATATAATCTCTGGAACTATATAGGCTGTAGCCTTGCTTAGGTCGGTTGACATCATCTCGCTCTTGCTTGACTCTGCCAGGTTTTCATTATCCCTAGTATCCTCATGATGTTTCATGTGAGTATATACATAATAGTGGGATAGCTTCCTTGAAATATCTTCCATCAGCTTTAGGACCTTATAAAGATTTTCTGCTGAAGCAGATAGACTTCCCTTGTAGCTAGCAACCTCCTTTAGCCCTTCCTTAATATAGTCTATATCAGCTTCCATAGCATCCTTGCTTGGGTACATCTTATCTAGGTCCCATTTATATTCATTTGAAATTTCATTTCTCTCTCTTGCCATATTTACCTCCATCTTTTTTTCATATGTATTTGTATTATGGATTTTTGTATCTATATCCATTGAAGAATTTATTATTATATATTGGTCTATTTATTCCTATTAGTATTATACTCCACTTACCTTTATTTTAACTATAAGGTTTAGATATTTTCTGACATTTAAAAGTAATTCTCATATTGTAGACAAAAATATGCTATACTTGTTATATTCCTAGTAATAATATACCCTCTAGGAAATACTTAGCTAGAAAGTAGGATGGAATATTTATGCATAGTAGTCATTTAAAAACTAGAAAATTAGTCTTCTATAGTCTCATGGTTGCCTATAGTTTAGCCTTATATTTATTGGAGCAATTAATACCTAACCCCTTAATCGCCTTCTTCCCGGGAGCTAAATTGGGTCTAAGCAATATCATCACCCTATTATGTCTCTTGAACTTTGGCTTTAAGGACACATTTAAGATACTTACAGTCAGGATAATCCTATCCTCAATTTTTGCCGGGGCTGCTACAGTTCTCCTATATAGTATAGCCGGTGGTTATCTCAGCCTAATGGGCATGTATCTTGCCATCAAGATCAAGGGCTTTTCCAAGGTTGGAATTAGTGTTTTCGGTGCCATAATGCACAATATAGGCCAGCTACTTGTTGCAAGTGCTATGATTGAAAATTTGACTATGATGACCTACCTACCTATCATGCTAGGGGCATCTTTGGTTACAGGTATTTTCATAGGTATAGTGGTCAGCTTTACTGACCCCTTATTCAAAAAACACAGTCTTAAATTCAGTCTATAAGAAAGAATTTATTTAAGTTGACTTTAGTGGCAGGTATTATTACCTGCCCTTTTTAATGAAAAAATCCTATATAATTAATTTTATATATTTAAGTTTATTTTAAGATAGTATAACTATAATGTAAAAAACAAAGTAATAAATTTAGATAGAAAGGAAGTATGTGATATGAAATTTAGAACTTTTATTTTAGTAGTCATAGTTGCAATAGTATCATCCTTTGGTGGTGCTTTTGCAGCCCTAAAATTTAGTCAAAATAATACATTTAGTTCCCAGCCTACAAAGGCAAGTACTACTACACAGATAATTTCTGATGGAAGTAGCAAGTCTCAGAACGTATACCAGGCTGTTGCCCAGAAGGCTTCTCCATCTGTGGTAGGAATTATTACAGAGGAAAGCTCAGGGTCTGGCCTATTTAGTGATAGCAATCAAATTACTAAGAGTTCTGGTACTGGCTTCGTTGTAGATAAGAGGGGCTATATTTTAACAAATTCCCACGTAGTATCTGATGGTCAAACTAAGACTGTCAAGGTCCTATTCAATGACGGTACAACAACTAGCGGTAGTGTGATTTGGTATGACCAAAGTCTAGACCTAGCTGTGGTAAAGGTAAATAAGTCAAACCTGGTTCCAGCAGAGCTAGGCGATAGTGACCAGGTAACCGTTGGTGATATAGCCATAGCAATAGGTAACCCTCTGGGCACAGACCTTAGAAACTCTGTTACCCAAGGTATTATAAGTGGTCTTAATAGGGATGTATCAACTCAGTCAAGTAATATGTCGGGCCTACTTCAAACAGATGCCAGTATCAACTCAGGTAATAGTGGTGGTCCCTTGCTTAACCAGGATGGCCAGGTAATTGGTATTAACACAGCCAAGGCCAATGCCGATAACCTAGGCTTCTCTATACCTATAAATACAGCCAAGACAATCGTTGAAAAGATTGTTGAGGGCAAGACCTATGTCAGGCCAACTCTTGGTATATCAGGTCTAGATGTAAAAACATACACTAGCTATACTGGTCAAGACCTAGATATTGAAAATGGTATAATTGTCAGGTCTGTTAAGTCAGGTTCAGTTGCATCAAAGGCTGGCATAAAGGCTGGAGATATTATTACCAAGATTGGTAATACTGAAATTAAGACAATGAATGACCTAACTAAGAAGCTCTACTCTTATTCATCAGGCTCTAAGGACACCCTTACCGTCTACAGAAACGGAAAGACCGTAGACCTAAAGATAGGCTTCTAGTCAACCAAAAGGTGCTTATTAAAATATAGCTAAGGATAATAAAATTTTTCATACTTTATTAATAAATTCAAACAATCAATAAATTAAAAGACACCTATGGGCCTTAGGATTTTAGATGGTAATAATTTTACTATCATAATCCCTCCTCCCAGGTGTCTTTTTCTATTCTATAAAATTATATACAATCTAGGCCAGTGATCCCATAGGGTCCCATGGGGCTAGAAGTATCGGTTGGCTGTCAAAGGCCTGCCTTTGCTGGTCTGTTAATAGGTCCCTTCTAACTACTATCTGGTATGTGTACTGGTCCATCCAGTCATCTGTCATCACATAATAGCCCTTGTGGCCTACCTTGTCACCCCAGCTATTTTCGACCTTCCACCTAGTAGGTTTTCCATCAACTATATCTACTCCTGTCAATACCATAGCATGGGTCATCAGGCTCTCACCATACATGAGCCTATCAGCCTTGCTGGTTGAGAAATCTACGTCAAACAGGTCTTCTAGCTCATATGTATCTAGGGCCATTATACCTGATTGGTTGTTAGAAAACTGGCCAACATCACAGCCAAACCATACAGATTCTCCTGACTCTAACTGGTCTATTGCCAGCTTTTTAAAGTCTTCCATATCTAGGTTGATATACTTTACATCTTT
This sequence comes from Peptostreptococcus sp., assembly GCF_977045075.1. Lineage (NCBI taxonomy): Bacteria > Bacillati > Bacillota > Clostridia > Peptostreptococcales > Peptostreptococcaceae > Peptostreptococcus > Peptostreptococcus sp. Next base: position 14,207 of record NZ_CDRRTB010000024.1, read on the forward strand.
TCCACCAACTACATTGCCAAGCATCTCAACAGTATAAGACCTCATATATGGCTTGTCTTCTGTAGGCGCATTTATAACAGATACATATTCATCTAGGTCTAAGCCAACATATTTGTCATAAAAGTCCTGAGGTGTCATGTCCCTATCAATATGGTATTCCTTATCCTTGTCTCTATACTTAAAGTCAAACTTCTTTACAGGACTACCTAGGGATATGGACAAGATGTCATATACCTCCTTCATAAGTGTCCTTCTAGTTTCTAGAATTTCTTGGTCACCAGCACCCTTAGCAACTAGGCTTCTTAAGATCATGGCATCCTTACGAAGTTTTTTGTTTAGGTACTTGTTTAACTCTGTTGAATTTGAACTAGCCTGAACTTCTGGCATTGCCTCCTTTGGTACCACACCGTACTTCTGGAATATGGAAACTATCATATCCCACTGGCCTCCATCCTGTTGTGGCACCTGTAGTAGAAAGGCTACCTTCCTATCCTCAAGTGGCCTGTCTGCTGTAGCCAATATATTCTCATGGAAGAAATTGGCCTTTTCATACTTGTCCCAGAAAAATACATAGTTCTGTGATAGCTCAAAGTCATCTATCTTGAATTTTTCAATTATCCTATGTCTGAATGTGTTTAGGGCAGCGAACATCCAGCAGCGACCAGACCTCTTCTGGTCAGTCACCTTGCCTGTTTCTAAATCAATAGAAAATACTGGTCTAAGGGTCTGCTTTGCCTCTATAGACTCACATGATGCCTGTATTCCATTTTTATGGACAGCCCTCTGAGCCATTACCTTTTTCTTGTCCTTTACAAAACCATCTTCAAATACGTCTGTTAAGTTCCTGCTTAATTCCATCATACACCTCCATTTATACTAATACTTCTACTTCTTTAAAATTTATTATACTTAAAATACAATTGTATATACTTGTAACCTATCGATTATTGTAGGTCTATAGCTAATTTACAAGTCTAAAGGTCATTTATAATCCTGTAGAAAATATGCTCTACATACATTTCTATAAGGTTGTACTGGCGGCCTACAAGTCTGGTTTCCATGATTTCATCTGCCACCTCTTTAAGCCTTTCATCCTTAATTTTCTTTAGTAGGTCTAGGTTGGCTGGCTTTACCTTTGTCCTAGGCTTGGAACCCTCATAGTACTTTTTCCTCATGAGGCTAAGATCTATCATATCTCCATAGGCCTGCTTAAGGTCATCAGCCATCTTCAAGCCCTCAGGATCAAAGTCACCAGCATAATACACCCTTGCATCCTCGCTCAGCTTATCCATAAAGGTCCAAACAGACTTTCTCAGCTTGCCATGAAAACAAACTATGGGTAGGCTATTAAACATGGCACTAAGTATATAGAATACACTGGCATTTTCTACTAGTATTAGGGCATCTCCCAGCTCTGGATAGATAAGGTCCATCTTCAGTAGATGCTTGAGCGGGGCCTTCCAAGCCACCTGGTTCCTGCAGGATGCAGACCAAACAGAGTTGACCTCACCATTGGACCTGGCCAGCATATGGCTCACACTCATAAAGTGGAAGATATCATCTAGAAGTATTCCATAGTATTCAAATACCTTGTCCCTGTACTCCATATAGGACATACCTGTTGGCTTGTCACCATATGTAAGGGCTAAAATTTTAAACAACCAGTCTCCTAAAACCGTCCCCTCGTCAAATTCATAGGGATTGGCTGTAATCTCTGCGGCAAAAACTGCCAAATATATATAATTATCAAAGTGGACACCATCAAACTGACCTGCCCTCTGATTTATCTTTTCTATGGCATTCCCCAGAAAATATATGTCACCCAATGAAATCTCCTTGTACTTATTTTCATAGTAGATTTTGTCAATAATCTGATCAAGTACATCTGGTCTAACAGCAGAAAGAAGCTGCCTAATCTCATCCTTGATAGTCTCCTTGATTAGCTCTTTTGAGGGTTGTCCTATCTCAGAATCGATAGTTAAACTAATTCCTGTAACCTCAGATGCTAGATAGGCTAGGTCAAAATCCCCATACTTACTATCAAGATGGGCACTTTTTATCTTAGCTACACTTACATCATTTTTAGAGCCTAGGTCTGCCACTGATTCACCGACAAAGTCTGCTATCTTTTCCTTTTGCTTGTCAGTATAGTCCTTTAGGCTTATCCTACCAGTTAGACGACCATACCTCTTGTATTTCATCATCAGGTCCTTACACATTTTCCTATAGGCCGATGAATTTTTGTAATAGTTTATCGCACTTTTTTTACTAACCTTTCTACCCATGTATACCTCCAAGAAATAACTACTGCTATGACTTTACCTCGTATTCTTATTATATACCCTAAGCATATATAAGGAAAGACCCCACATTATATTATGCGGGGTCTTCTATATTTTACAATATTAATTTGTATTAGTATATTTTTATTTCTTGTGGAGGCCTATTTCTACTTCACTAGGTCTTCCAAAACACTATATGGAACAAATCTTTCTCCACCTATAGCTGTAATACTTGTAAAGCCTGCATTTCTTATATAAGTCTTAACCGGTGAATTAATATTCTTATTCCTTGATACCAATAGGGTAGGTCTATTAAACTTACCTGATATTGGCGATATAACCAAGGCATCAGCAAACTCCTCACCTGATGCTATATAGGCTTCCTTGCTTGCTCCAAACTTAGACTTGGCTATAGCTACTGAAGTTTCGTACCTAGTATTTCCAGCCATTCTTTCAAGCACACCTGGAAGCTTGGCTTCTGTTGACTTAGATATTGTGTTAGTTCCACCTGCTATATAAGTCTTATTGATTTCTAGGTCCTTAATGGCCCTTTCTATCTGGCTTGGTATAGAATCCTTCTTAACTAGAAGTATTGGGTAACCATCTCTTGAAGCAAATGTTCCTACTGATAGGGCATCTGGGAATACCTGGCCTGAAGCTACTACTCCTGTGTTCTTCTTACCAGTAATTCCAACTACTCTCTTAGCTACCATTTCAGAAGTTCCATACCTGTCAGCTCCTGCTATTCTTTCAACATTCTTGTCAGCATCATAAGCCTTTAGGTCTTCTCTTACCCTTTCAGATACAGAGCTTTGCCCACCAACTATGATTACTTCCTCAGCACCTAGTCTCTTTATTTCATCCCCAACTCTTGAGTCTAACTTGTCAGTTGGGTTAAGCAGAATTGGTGCATCCTTTAGCTTGGCCAATACTGAGGCTGTCATTGAGTCTGGGAATAGGTCATGCCTAACCACTATTACAGACTTAGCCTTGTTGTAGTTTTTCTTTGATATATTTATAGCTGTCTCTATCCTATCCCTACCATCTATTCTACCAGTATTAGTATTATCAGACTTCTTAGGCTCTACTGGCTTATTCTCCTTTTTCTTTACCTTGAAGGTATATGAAATTAGGTTTGGCTTGTCTGCCGGTGCAGCCTGGTCTCTTCCAGTATCACTCTGCTTTGCGACAAAATATAGGTATGTACGGTTGTAGGCCTCATAGGTATTATCATAACGTGAAAGGTCTGGTTCATATGCATAATCATCCCAAGAGTCCGGATTCTCTGAGCCTGCAGGCTTATTAGCCTTATAATATGTCCCCTGAGCTAGCCCCTTAGTTGCCCAATCAACATAGCCTCCTAGGCTAGCCTTTAGGGTAACCTTAGTATCTGGATTCACTGTTGACTTCACATACAAACCTGAAATAGATAGGACTGGGTTACTTGTGTCTATCTTCTTTATTTTTTCAATAGTCTCGCTCCACTTTAGCTTTTTACCCTGTATGCTTTCATCTAGCCTTAAGCTGACTACCAGCCTTTTATTACCTGATTCATCTTTTACATCAGTTGTAACCTTAAAGCCATCAAGACCAGATATTTTTGCTGATGGATTTTTGACTTCCACTTCATTTGGTATATCGATAGTGTATACAAGCTGAGAGTCAATCATAC
>NZ_CDRRTB010000025.1:0-17563 GCF_977045075.1 Peptostreptococcus sp.
AATAAATCATTTTCACAAAAAAATTGTATATTTTTCAAAATTTTTTGTATATTCATAAAAAACCATAGAAATCCCTATTTTTAGCCAACTAAAAAGACTTTATTCCCTCCATTTTAAAAACATTTTGTCTTTATTTCCTAAAAAAATAGCGTTGATAGGTCCTATTTTTCCTCATCAACGCTAATTATATACATATTGATTTTTCCCCTAGTGCCCAGGATTATATTTTTTTCTAAGTCACATATATCTTCTATACTGAGCTATATTTTCCTACTAGATTATTTTCTATCCTAACCTATATACTTATATCTCTACCTACAAGAGTAGCTCCCTTACCTCTTCCCAGCTTCCTACCCTAGTAATATTGTCACCCTCGACACCCCTATTGTACATGGCATCCATAAGTATTACCCTATAGCCTGCCTTGTCCAGGTTTACGGCATTGGTTGGGTCATCTTCTATAAAGTAGTCACAGGCCAATTTTTCAGCCATGGCCACCTTACCCTCATTGCCACTGATAGAAAAAATATCAGTGTAGTTTATTCCCTGCTTGTCTATCCAGGCATTTGTAACATGGGCTATGGCACTGCTCCTGGCAGTTACTATATATACCCTGTCCCCCCTATCATAAAGGTCATTGACTAGGTCCTTGACCCCCTCTAGGAGTTCATTCTCCCAGTAAATATCGGTATGGATATGGTCAAAGTCCTTATACATCTGACTATGCTCTGGACCATAGGTTACATTCCAGTCTATTGATGTATAGTCCTCTATCCCCAGGTTTTTACCAGTCAGCTTGTTCAAGTATGGTATAAAGAAGTAGGGACTTGTCATAGTTCCATCTATATCTATACATATATTCCTAGTCATATCTTCCCCCTCTTGATTTTATATTATATATATGGCTTTTCTTAGTTTTTTGGGATTTTTAGTTTTTTAGCTCTTTTTAGCCTTTTCTAGCCTTTCCTTAACTTTTTGCCCGCCTAGTCTTTCTGACCCAGGTCTTCAATTAGGGCCAATTTAAAGTCCAAGTAGTCACAGGCTACCAAGTGGTAGGATACACCGTCATGTAGACCCTTGAGACCAGCTTCAAAACTGTCCTTCCCATGCAGATGACCATAAATCACATACCTTGGCTTGTACTTGTTTATTACTTCCATATAGAGAGAGTCTTCAAACTTTTCATTTGTAGGTGGATAGTGGAGGATTACTATATAGTCCTCGTAACCAGCCTTTTTTGCCCCCTCTAGGGATAGGTCTAACCTTTTAGCCTCCCTCTTGTATATAACCTCATCCTTATCATCAAACTTTATTTCATTTGGACTCAGCCAACCCCTTGTTCCACACAGGGCGTATGGACCTAGGACCTGAAAATTGGTATTCATAAATACCATATCGTCTCCATATAGCTTGTTTAGGCCTGTAGCTGTAGTCCACCAATAGTCGTGGTTGCCCCTTATAAAGAACTTCTTACCCGGTAGCTTGGCTATCTGGTCAAGGTCTAGCTGGGCATCCTTTAGTTTTGAGGCCCAAGATATGTCTCCCACTACTAGGACCACATCATCATCAGTAACCCTGGCTGACCAGTCCTGGAAAATCTTCATGTCGTGACCCTCCCAGTGGTCTCCAAAGATATTCATAGGCTTGTCCACACTGCCTGATAGGTGGAGGTCTCCTATTGCAAAAATTTTCATCTTGTCTCCTATTATAAATTAACCTTGGTCTTGTTTAAGATTTCATCCAATTCTTCTTTAAGCTCTAGCAGGGATTTTATATTCCTAGACCTAGAAATTTCATTCATCTTCATCCTGTAAAGATAGTAGTTTTCGCCATCACCCAATTCCTTGAGCTTGTTTACCCTGGAGTAGATATCTGTCAATACATATTCCTTTTCTGTAAATAGCTCTTGGGCCTTAATTATTTCTTCTCTTATCTCTCCCATCTCCTGGTCAAGCATAAAGGCGGCATCTGCAGCCCTCTTTAGCCTATAAGCCAATTCATCTGGTATGTAGTGGTCGTACTTGTACTTTAGAGAGTGCTCTATTGTAGCCCAAAAGTTCATTGAAAGTGTACGGATCTGGATCTCACACTGGACTTCCTTTACCCCGTGTATGGTATTAACCGGATACTTAACTATAAGGTGGTAGCTCCTGTAGCCACTTTCCTTGGCATTGTTGATGTAGTCCTTTTCTAAGACTATAGACATGTCATTTCTAGCCTTTATGATATCAACTATTACATAAATATCCTCAACAAACTGACACATTATCCTTATACCAGCCAGGTCCTCTATATCCTCTATCTTGTCTATATCAAGTTTTTTCATCTTGGAAAGGGCTGAAGAGAGTTTCTTTGTCCTTCCAGTTACAAACTCAACCGGGGAATGTTGCTTGGTATCCAAATAGTCATTTCTAATGTTTCTAAATTTGATCTTTAGCTCCTCTACTGCATATGAGTAGGGTCTAATTATTTCTAACCACTGTTCATATTCCATAAAATCACCCAACTTCCTAACCTTTAATTGAATATGAAACCTATCATATATTTTGCTAGTCTATTACTTGCCGGTTATTTTTTTGCCTGTATTATACTTGCCTTTTGCTTATTTTTACATATTTTTACTTGCTTTTATTTATTATTATTATTTGCCTTCTTCTAGTCCTTGAGCTTGTAGTAAAGCCTGTTGTCCTCTATAATAAACTCTATTATTTCCTCATCCTGAAGGTATGATACTACCGCATTAAGGGCGTTCCTATATATCATATAGGCCAAATAGTCAAAGGGTAGCTTGTTCTTCAGAGTTATATATTGCTCTATGTCATCCATGGTTGCCTTGTCCTTGACTGCCTCTAAAACTACCCTTATCATCCTCATAAGGGCCTTGTGGTTTTCATTGGCAATTTCAAGCACCTCCTGCTTTGAATAGTTCTTTCTTGAGTGTCCCAAGACACCTATTTCAAAGTCAATCATCCTCAGCCTATCAAGTGACTTCATCTGCTCCTTATAGTCGTGCATGAATAGGAAGTCAAACTTGTCTAGTGAGTTTTTAGTTACCAAGAGGTCTGATATGAAAAATACACCATCGTCTGTAACTATGCCTATAGACCCCTCAGTATGACCACAGCAATTAATCACCTTAAATTTATGGCCACAAAGGTCTAGGACCTGGCCTGGATATATGGTTTCGTCAACCAGCCTTATATCTTCATCTGGACCTGGTAGAGCCATGTATTCCTCTAGGGTCTTTACTAGGTACTTGGACCTAGTTCCCCCCATCAGGTAGTCCATATAGTGGTTTGGATTTTCTGCATAGACCCTAGACTGGTAGGATGAATATATCCTAGCATCTGGAAAGGCCTTCTTGATCTGGTAATTGCCACCTATATGATCCTCGTGTTCATGTGTATTTATTATATACCTTACATTTATATTATTTTCCTTAAAAATACCTATAATCTTCTCTTGACGCTTGCCGGCAAGACCTGTATCTATCAGGAGGGCATCATTATTTTCAAACAGGTATACCCCTGTGTTTGTTCCTCCATTAAACATGTAGGTATTTCCCTTTATATTTCTTAGTTTCATTCTTCCACCTACTTTAAACCTAATATATTTTCATATATTTTTCTCACCCTATATATTTTATCATACCTAGTCTCAATTTGCATTATATCTATTTGACATTGTCAAACTTAGCGTGTTATATTTAAGTGTATATATGTTTTGGAGGTAAAAGCATGAATAGGTATACTAAATTTATAAATATGATGGGTAGCTACTACACTAAGGATTTTGAAAAAGAAAAAAAGAATATAGTCAAGGTTAGAGAGGTTAAGGAAGAGACTGTAAGGAAGTTTTTCCTACAGGGTGACTGTGAGGTCCTAGTTGTCTTTGAAGATACTGGTAAGGAAATACTGATAGATGACTTCTCGCCTGAAGAGGATATCAAGAAATACCTAGGCAAGTCTTTTGTAAAAAAATAGGCATAAAGTAAGACAGAATCTCGGGGGATGAGATTCTGTCTTGGGGAGATTGAGTATTTTAATTTATTATGTTTGTATTATATATCTTCCCAACTTTCTCCCCTTTTAAACACATAAATTAAAAAAAATATTTTTTTTATTTTCCTTCGTCTTCGATTTCGTTCAGGTAGTTATATATTGTATACCTAGATACACCAAGCTGCTCTGCTACATACGGAACACTCTTTTGTATCTTGAATACACCGGCATGCTTAAGGTTTCTGATCAGGTTAATTCTATCGTTCTTATTCATACCGACAATCTTCTTATTCATCTTTTCCAATTCTATATGGAACTTCTGTTCTACTAATTCACCGCTATCAAATACATCAAATTCATCATAGGCTTCATCACCCATAGATAGAAACCTCTTCAACTGTGAGTGGAGTACGGTCAAATCATCACAATCATAATTTATACAAAAGGAGACATTTCTTCCAAAGGCACTTGTAACTATTGTAGAAGACTTTATTTCCTTCTTAATCCTCTTGTTAGCCTTCTTGTAGTTTACATTGTAGCCACCCCTACTCCTTTCTATTAACTCTTCCGGCCTTGTTGTAAGGGGGTCGCCCGGCTTTCTCCCTGTCACTTGACCATTATAAATAGATAAAATCGAATTTTCAGGGTCGTCTAAGTCAGATATTACAACTTCACAATTACTCCCAAACATTTCTGATATTATCATGGCCATAGCATCTAAATAGCTCAAAAATGTGTCAAAATTAGCCACTTTTCCACTGTAATCACTTATAGTCATTCTAGATTATCCACCTTTCATTTTTCATGTATATTCAAGCCCAATTCCAGTCCTTTAATTATATCATATCTATATTTGTAAAGAAAGATTTGCCTAAAAGTTGACAAAATTCAATTATCTAAAAAATCATAAAAGTCGTCATTGCCAGACTCTACAAAGTCAAAGAGTAGATTTTGTTCAAATTCCAAGCTGTCTACCAGCCTTATTTTCTCTCCAAAACTGTCCTTAAATACGTACTCGACAAAGGACCTAGTATCTAGGTCAAAAGTGGCCAGATAAAGGATATTTTCTGTTAGAAAAATATTAAACATAAGGTCATTGTTAATCAAGTAGACCTGGCTGTCAAGGTGGGAATTATCCTGGTAATACTGGGTAAAGAGAATCCCCTTTTCATAAGCCAACTCCTGGATTCCTGGATATATGCCCCTAAGCTTACTAGCCAATTTAGACATATCATAGTCATCGTCTATTGGCTGGTAGATATCGACGATTTCCGGCTTAGATATCATATCAAAAACCTCATAGTCATAGATTTCTTCCTTACTCATTACCATAAAGGACCTCAGGCTGTACTTCTTTGGTTTGTCATAGTAAACTAGCCTGTCCTCTTCTACATCCTCATGGGCTATATTCACTACTATATTGGCATCATAGTAGCCATCTATATCCTCATATATAGCCCTACAAAGGTACCTATCTTGACTCTTCCTCTCTATATAGTTGTATAGAAGGGCCCCGTTTATCTGGCTGATATGGCTGGCTGCCACTAGATCACTACCAGAGTAATGTAGGAGACCATCCCAGTCCCTGGCTACAAACCTCATAATCATATAGTTTACAAATTCATATTCTGATTCCATTTCCTTGCATAGGCTATCAAATAAAGCGACTGTATCTACTGATTCCGTATCATATCCATCATAAAAGTCCTGGTATACCTCTTCAAAGTCTTCTGGAAGGGGCTTATTGTACCATTCATTCTTTCTCCTATACTTCTTTACTAAATATGCAACCTGGTCCTCTCTAAGGTCTATATTTACCCCACCTAGGCCCCCATATTTTTTCCTATAGAAAAGGTCTCTAGCCTCCTGGTCCATATCCTTCAATATGTAAAGGTCTGATATGCCCAGGCCCTCAGCATCCAGGATAAATACATGAGAAACCAGGCCCCTATCATAGTCAAAGTCAAGAGCCTCCTCCGTATTCCTATTTTCAAGGTCCTCTCCAGACCCCATATCTATATCAAAGCCGTAAAACCATTCAACCATCAGCATCATGGTCCCCATTAGTCGTGTATTAGTGCAAAAAGCTCTTTTAAACTTCTTCATACTTCCTCCTATTTTATCTGCATATACTCTATTATAAGGCCTAGGCTATCTTATATCAAATAATTTTGTAAATTGAGGTTTTCATACTTTTTTGGTATAATAACCATATATGAAAGGGGGTAGAAAACATGGCTAATATAGCTGCTTTTTTTGATATAGACGGGACCCTGTACAGGGATTCTCTTTTAATAGAGCATTTCAGGAAATTAATCCAGTATGACCTGATTCACAGGAGGGAGTGGTCCGAGCAATTGGAGACAACCTATATGAACTGGGAAAAAAGACAGGGTAACTACGATGACTACCTACATGAAATATCTGACCACTATGTTGAGGCCTTGACTGGGCTTGACAAGACTTCAGTCGACTTTGCCAGCGACCAGGTAATCAAACTCAAGGCTGATAGGGTATACAGGTATACTAGATCTAGGATTAAATGGCACCAGGACCAGGGCCACAAGATTATCTTTATATCTGGCTCACCAGACTTTTTGGTCAGCAGGATGGCTGAAAAATACAAGGCTACTGACTATATAGGTAGCAAGTACTTTGTAGAAGACGGAAAGATGACTGGGGGTGTATCTCCCATGTGGGGGTCGGACAGTAAGGACAAGGCCCTACAGTATTTTATAGACAAGCATTCTATAGATATGGATAAGTCCTATGCCTATGGAGATACAAATGGTGATATAAGCATGCTCAAGAGGGTTGGTTTCCCAATAGCTATAAACCCTTCTAGGGAAATGCTCCACCAGCTAAACAAAGATGATGCCTTGAAGAATAATACCCTTGTTATTATAGAAAGAAAAGACGTCATATATCAGGTACCAACATCTGTCCTTCATATAGAGGATTGTTGCTAATAGTTGATAGAAAGTGAGGTTTCCTATGTACAACAAGAAATTGCTTAAATTTGATGAAGAAAATGACCAGGCAAAAAGCCTAATTGAAGACTTCGATGAAAATTTCGATGATGACTTCGATAGTGATTTTGACCAAGATTTTGATGGAGAAGGTATTAAAATAGTTCTGCCAGAGGGTAGCCAGCTAGTGGATGACCTAGAGGATGACCCCTTTGCTGACCCAGAAGACAAGCAAAAAAAGGGCCCAGATATCACTAGCTCTTTAGCTAGGATAGCCGATGCCCTTGAAAGAATCGCTGACGCCTTGGAGAGATAGCTATCTCATCCTTATAAGTTTTGACAGCTTGTCAATATAATAGACTACAAATTGACTTAGACCCTTGTCATAAATCAAAAAGCATATATTGTAGACCAAGAGTGAAATCGGTATATACTTAGACATTAGGTCATTTATAGCCACAAACTGTCCATATACCAGGTAGACCACTAGAAAGACCAGATTGGCATAGGCTAGCTTTAACCCTAGCTCTAGCTTAAGTGACCCTATTTTTTCTACCAGGGCCTTTATTAGGGGATAGGTAGAAAAGGTTAGTAGGTAGGTCACAAAGTGGACCTTGTTGCCTATCAGTAAAAAGGCTAAGATGATAGATCCCAAGGTGTAAAGGGCCCCATTTCTTAGACCAAATTCTACTACTACCACCAGGGCAGGTAGGCTGGCTAGAACCAAAAGGGCTATAGTATTTGTAGGTATATAGTTGACCAGTATATATATTATTGAATTAAAGGCTAGGAGAAGGCCCATAAGAGCCATTTTCCTAGCCATATTATTTTTATTTGTATCTTGCGGTCTCCTTATATCATCCTCTTGATTCTGGGGTCTTATTGGTTTATTTTCCATAAACTATTCCTCCCTTAACAACAAGTTATAAGGTCTCCTCCCATACACTCGCAACAACTGTCTGCACACCATAAAGTACAGCAGGTATCACAGCAATTTCCACCACAGCAACAGCAACCTGCATTATCAAGGTTAGACCTACTCCTATTATAGTAGTCTGCCCTCTGGTTGTAGTTGTTCCTATTGCTTACATAGTTGTCATAGGCATCCTTGTATTCCCTGTTGTTGGGCTCCATAAATTTAGCCCTCTTTATATAGTCCTCGCCCTCTTCATAAAAGCCAAGGTTCATTGCAGCCATGCCCCTTATATAGAACCATTCTGCGTCCCTGTCCTCGAAGTTATTCATAGTATCATAACATCTTCTAAAATCGCCTGTAGCTAATAGGCTCCTTGCATATGAATAATCGTTGTAGCTTGCCATAATGCATCCCTCCAATATATCTAAACTTACAAAAATTTCCGATTAATTTTTAATAGGTACTTTGCTAGATAAGTCCTATTCCAACCTATAGATCCTACTAAAAAATAAAGCTAGACCCATATTAACAGGTCTAGCTTAACTTCCCCATAAATGAGCTTAGACATATTATATCACAAAGCTCTTATTATTTATAGTTTTTATCGATTATATTTCCTAGAGTATGCCAAGCAAGTACAGCGCACTTAACTCTAGCTGGCATATTTGATACATTTTCTAAGACAACTGCATCGCCCAAGGCATCTATCAAGTCATCATCTACAGGCACTTCCTTCTTGATCATGCCTATAAACTTCTCTGTCAGTTCCTTGGCTTCATGTATATTCTTACCCTTGATCAGGTCTATCATCATAGATGTAGAGGCCCTAGATATAGCACACCCAACACCTGCAAAGCTGGCATCCTTGATAATATCTCCATCCATTTCTAGCTGTAGGGTAATTTCATCACCACAGCTTGGATTATGGCCTAATTCCTTGTATGTAGGAGCCTCTAGGTCCCTCATATTAGCCTTGTTGTTGCTCTCCTGTAAGAGCATATCTGTATATAAACTCTTAAGATCCATATCCCATCACCTTTCTTACTTCCTTAAGCTTGTCTATGAAAAAGTCAATTTCTTCAAATGTATTGTAAACTGCAAAGCTAACCCTACATGTTGAATGTTGCTTTATAAAAGTATGTAATGGCATGGCACAGTGGTGGCCTGTCCTGATTGCTATATCATAAGAATCCAGGACTGTCGATACGTCATGGGCATGGACATCCTTAACATTGAAGTCTATCAAAGGAGATCTTAGGTAGCTAGGTGTTGAATATATTTCCACGAAGTCTAGCTCGCTCATCTTCTTGTAGGCATAGTCTGTCAAGGCCAATTCATGCTCATGTATATTATCTACACCTACTCTTTCCATAAAGTCTATGGCTGCTCCTAGGGCTATTGCTCCACCAACATTCTGAGTACCTGCTTCAAACTTGGCAGGAACAGGTGCATATGTAGTTTCCTGTTCATATACATATTCGATCATGTCTCCACCATACATAAATGGTGTCATTGATTCTAGTAATTCCATCTTTCCATAAAGAACACCTATACCCATTGGGGCATACATCTTATGACCTGAGAATGATATAAAGTCAACATCCCAGTCCTGAACATCCATTCTTAGGTGTGGTGACAGCTGGGCACAGTCGATTGATACCACAGCACCAACCTCATGGGCTAGCCTAGTCACTTCCTTTACATCTATTACTCCACCAACAGTATTTGATGCACCTGCTAGTGAAACTATCTTCGTTTTGTCGCTTAGGACCTTCTTGTAGCCTTCCATGTCCAATTCATTCTTGTCATTTAGGTATACATACTTTAGGACTGCTCCTGTTTTCTGGGCTACAAACTGCCATGTAACAAGGTTACTGTGGTGTTCATAGATTGAAATCACTATTTCATCACCAGCCTTCAGCTTGTCTAAGCCATAAGAATATGCTACTAGGTTCAAGGCCTCTGTAGTATTTCTTACAAATATTATCTCATTTTCTGACTTGGCATTTATAAAGTCCTTTACCTTAACTCTTGAATTTTCATATAGGTCAGTTGCCAGCATTCCCAAATAGTGGGCTCCCCTATGAGGGTTGGCATTCTGGTATGAATAGTAGTTGGCAAGGGCATCAATTACGCACTGTGGCTTCTGTGAAGTTGCCCCGTTGTCCAAATAAACTATCTTCCTACCCATCTTGGCTTCGTCAAGATAAGGGAATTCTTTTCTTATTTCATTTACTGTCTGCTTATCCATGGTTTTTACACCTCTCATTTCTTTTATAAAACCAGGCTACTAGCCTTACATTCTTGCTTCTATATGCCCCCAAACATCTTCCCTAAGCTTTTCATCTGGAAGCTTGTGGATAGTTGGAGCAAGCTTAGTTTCAACTATAACCTTCTTTGCCTCTTCTTCATTGATACCCCTACTCATTATATAGAATAGTGTATCCTGGTCTATCTTACCTGCACTGGCTGCGTGTACACCCTCTACATCATCTTCCTGACAAAGTAGGACTGGTACTGCTATAGACCTTACCTCATCATCTAGTAGGGTAGCAAATTCCTCTTCGCTACCTGTCGAACCAATTGACCCCCTCTTGAAGTCTATTGTTCCCTTGAAGGTTTTCTTTGCCCTGTCCTTTAGGGCTCCATTTACTAGGATGTTTGAATCAGTTTCCTTACCCATCTGGTTGATGTTGTAGAAGATGTCTACCCTATTGTCACCGTCAGCAAAGTATACTGCTTCAACATTAGTACTAGACTTGTCACCAATTAGGTTGGCAACATAGTTAGTTACTACATCCTTGGCACCCGCCTCTATCTGGATTAGGTTAACCCTGGCAGATTCCATTACATCTGCTCTTATATCTGTAAGGGCCTTTTCTTCCTCATGAGACCTAGCTACATAGTATATATTAACTATAGAGTCCTTTTCTGCTCTTATGTTTATAACCGTATGTCTAGAAGTTCCTGGCCCTGCCATTTCATTTGTATCGAATAGGGCTGAAACCTCCTGGCCCTCTTCTGCCTTTATTTCATGTACTTGGTCCTTGACCTCAGGTAACTCGATTAGGGATTCATTTACCTTTAGCCATCTCCAAGTAAGAAGTGGTAATGTATTTGCTATCATAATTTTCCTCCTAACCTATAGTACCTTCTAATTCAAGATTAATTAGATTGTTCATTTCTACTGCATATTCAAGTGGCAATTCCTTGGCAATTGGCTCTGCAAAGCCTCTAACTACCATTGACTTGGCCTCAGCTTCACTGATACCCCTTGACATCAAGTAGAAGATTACCTCATCATCTATCCTACCAATCTTGGCTTCGTGACCTAGGTCAACGTCCTGAGTCGCTATATCTATTACTGGTATTGTGTCTGACCTTGATTCCTGATCAAGCATTAGGGACTCACAGCTAACTGTTGACTTAGAACCCTTGGCATTCTTTGTAACCTTTACAAGACCCCTGTATATTGCTACACCACCGTCCTTTGATATAGACTTTGAGTTTACTGTAGATGAAGTGTTAGGTGCTGCATGGACTACCTTTGTACCTGTATCTAGGTACTGGCCCTTACCAGCAAATGTGATACCAGTAAATTCAGACCTGGCATTTTCACCCTTCAAGACACTCATTGGGTATAGACATGATACCTTAGAACCAAAAGATCCTGACACCCATTCAATTGCCCCATCCTTTTCTACTATGGCCCTCTTTGTATTTAGGTTGTACATATTTCTTGACCAGTTTTCTATTGTAGAGTACCTAAGTGTAGCACCCTCCTGAACGAATAGCTCAACTGCTCCTGCATGGATATTTACAACATTATACTTAGGTGCTGAACATCCCTCTATAAAGTGACAGTAAGCACCTTCATCTATAATTATAAGTGTATGCTCGAACTGACCTGCTCCTGGAGCATTTAGTCTGAAGTATGACTGTAGAGGCACGTCTACATTTACACCCTTTGGTACATAAACAAATGATCCTCCTGACCATACCGCATAGTGTAGGGCTGCATACTTGTGGTCTGCATTAGATATACACTTCATAAAATACTTCTGAACTATTTCAGGATATTCCCTTACTGCACTTTCAAAGTCAGTATAGATTACACCCTGGTCTAGCAGGTGCTGCTGGATATTGTGGTAAACAACTTCTGAGTCATACTGGGCTCCAACACCTGATAGGTTATTTTCTCTTTCTGCCTCTGGTATACCAAGTAGCTCAAATGTATTTTTGATATCGTCTGGAACCTCATCCCAGTCCTCTACTAGGTCTGCATCTGGCCTGATATATGTAGTTATATCGTCTATATTTACCTCATCTAAGTTAGGCCCCCATGATGGGTTTTCTAATTCATAGAACTTCTTAAGAGATGCTAGTCTGATGTCAAGCATCCACTGAGGCTCATTTTTTTCCTTACTTATCTGAGTTACTATTTCCTCTGTCAATCCCTTTTCAGTTTTTGACTTAAATTTGAACTCATTTTTTATGTCGTATATACCACGATCCTGTTCTTCTATCTGAGTTCTCTTCTTGTTTTCTCTCTTAGTTTCCATTAGATGAATTCACCTCATCTCTAATCCAACCGTAACCTTCTTCTTCGATTCTCTGAATCAATGAGAAGTCGCCTTCTTTAACTATCCTACCATCCATTATTACGTGAACATAATCAGGTATTACATTATGTATGATTTCCTTGTGATGAGTAATTATCAGCAAGGCATTGTCATCATTTTTGAAATTCTTGATACCTTCAGAAACTATCCTTACAGCGTCAACATCCAGACCTGAGTCAGTTTCATCTAGCATGGCTAGCTTTGGATTTAGGACCTGCATCTGTAGGATTTCAGTCTTCTTCTTTTCTCCACCTGAGAAGCCATAGTTCATGTATCTTCCAGCATATTCAGCCTTCATCTGTAGGTCTCTCATCTTCTTAGATAGGTCCATGTTAAACTTCAATACTGATACTGGCTTGCCATCAACTGCAGACTTAGAAGTCCTAATAAAGTTTTCAACACTGATACCAGGTACCTCTATAGGTGACTGGAATGACATAAAGATACCTCTTCTTGCCCTTTCGTCAGCTGCCATTTCTGTAACATCTTCTCCTTCAAAGAAGATCTTTCCAGATGTAATCTCATACTTAGGATTACTCATTATTGTATTAACTAAAGTAGACTTACCTGAACCGTTTGGCCCCATGATAACATGCGTCTCGCCCTTCTTGACTACAAGGTTGACATTCTTTAGTATATCTTTTTCTCCAACCTTAGCGCTAAGGTCTTTTATTTCTAATAATATATCGCTCATACTTTCCACTTCCCTTTCACATCAATTAAATTATTTTATAATTTCAAATTCAGTTAATATCCATCGATTATCACCTGAAAATTTTTCATTTGAAATTTTGTACAAGACTATATTACTATGTTTACCCAAAAAAATCAATAATCTTGACTAATTTACTAGGAATTATTTATTTTTTTTTATTTTTTTTAAAAGTTGGGCTTTTTTGGGCCTTCCAGGGCCTATATTTTTCCAAAATATCAGAAAAATCCCACCCATTTTCCCTCTTATAAGACTTAGGACCAGTCCTTTGTCCTACCATAAGCAATAATCAAAAAAAGCTAGGCTTCCATAATTGCTCTAGCAATCATAGTCACCTAACTCTTTAATACTTATTTATAACGATCATAGGACCCTATTAATCTGCAAACTAGCCCCTAGTCTATTGGGCTTGCCTCAAGGGCCTGTTTATGGTCCATATATATTATACTTGGCTTGACATCCTTGTCTTCTATACACTTCTTAGTCACTATGACCTTTTCAACATTCTCTAAAGATGGTATCTCATACATAGTCTCCATCAAAGAATGCTCTATTATAGACCTTAGACCTCTAGCTCCTGTATTCCTATCGATAGCCTTCTTAGCTATGGCTGAAAGGGCCTCTGGTTCGAACTCTAGCTTGGTACCATCGTATTCAAATAGCTTTGTATACTGCTTTACTAGAGAGTTCTTAGGCTCAGTCAGGATCCTTACCAACGACTCTTCGTCCAATAGGTCTAGGGTAGCTAGGACTGGTATTCTACCTACAAATTCAGGTATCAAACCAAACTTTAATAGGTCATCAGGTATTACCTGCGAATACAGCTTGCCTATATCCATATCAGTCTTGCTCTCTATCTTGGCACCAAAGCCTAGGACCTTGTCCTTGCCACGTTTTTGAACTATCTTTTCGATACCGTCAAAGGCACCACCTAGGATAAATAGGATATTAGTCGTATCTACCTTTAGGAACTCCTGGTGTGGATGCTTTCTTCCGCCTGATGGTGGAACATTGGCAACAGTTCCTTCCAGTATCTTTAGTAGGGCCTGCTGAACACCTTCACCACTTACATCCCTTGTAATTGACGGGTTATCAGACTTTCTTGATATCTTGTCAATTTCATCTATATAGATGATACCCCTCTGGGCCTTTTCTATATCGAAATCGGCAGCCTGAACTAACTTTAGGATTATATTTTCAACGTCTTCACCTACATATCCAGCCTCTGTCAATGAAGTTGCATCTGCTATAGCAAATGGTACATTCAATATCTTGGCTAGGGTCTGGGCAAGTAGGGTCTTACCTGATCCTGTTGGTCCTAGCAACAGGATGTTACTCTTCTGAATTTCTATGTCCTCTGAAGCTATCTTGTCACCATATATCCTCTTATAATGGTTATAAACAGCCACAGATAGGGCCTTCTTAGCCTTGTTCTGACCAATTACATAGTCATCCAAGATAGCCATTATTTCCTTTGGCTTTGGAAGGTTGCCTTCTACATATTCTTCAGTATGGTCTACTTCTTCTTCGATTATCTCGCTACAAAGACTCACACACTCGTCACAAATGTATACACCAGGTCCAGCTATTATCCTCTTTACCTGGTCCTGGCTCTTGCCACAAAATGAGCACTTGTACTGTTTTTCTTCTTGCTTAGGCACTCTATCACCTCTTTCTATCTATATCTTTTCAATAGGCTAGTCTCTACTTTCAATTACCTGGTCTATTAGACCAAAGGCCTGGGCCTGGTCAGCTGACATGAAATTATCACGTTCAGTATTTTCCTTTACCACATCATATGGTTGACCTGTCCTCTCTGAAAGTATAGTATTTAGCTTTTCCTTAGTGTTTAACAGGAACTTTGTATGAATCTCTACATCAGTTGCCTGACCTCTTGATCCTCCTAGAGGTTGGTGGATCATAATTGTACTGTTTGGTAGGGCATACCTCTTTCCCTTGGCACCTGCTGCCAATAGGAAGGCACCCATTGATGCTGCCATACCTACACAGATTGTGCTAACGTCTGGCTTTATATACTGCATTGTATCATAAATCGCCATACCCGCAGTCACACTGCCTCCTGGTGAATTGATGTAAAGGTGTATATCCTTGTCTGGGTCGTCAGCCTCTAAAAATAGGAGCTGGGCAACAACTAGACTGGCTGTAGCATCATTTACTTCATCACCTAGAAATATTATTCTATCCTTTAGAAGTCTCGAGTAGATGTCGTATGATCTTTCTCCTCTTCCGTCTTGCTCTACTACATAAGGTACTAATGCCATAATTTTCCCTCCTTAAATTAACTTTACTGGTCTTAGTATAGTTATCAAATTTCACTTGATAAAGCTATTATTTAAGATAAAGACCACATAGTCATGTGGTCTTTGTCTACATACTTTATTTTATACTATATACCTAAATTTAACCTGTATAATCAGGATTTGACTACTTAAGTACAGCAGCATCTAGTAGCATGTCTACTGTCTTAGTGTTCTTTAATCTAGCAACTATGCCTTCTCTTTCATCAGGACCAACCACTTCCTTGATCTTTTCAAGTTCTAGGCCGTACATATTTGCCATGTTTTCTAGGTCTGCATCGATGTCAGCTTCAGTTACTTCAACATTTTCTAATTCAGCTATCCTTTCGATTACTAGTGAGTTCTTAACTAGAGTCTTAGCTTCGTCTCTTCTAGCTTCTCTGATTTCTTCTAAAGTCTGGCCTGATAGTTCGGCAAACTTTTCTAGAGACCATCCCTGGTAGCTTAGCTGCATATTAATTTCGTTCATCTGGTTGTCAAGCTGGCTTTCTATCATTGAGTTTGGTATGTCAACTTCGACTGTTTCAGCTATCTTTTCAACTACCTTGTTTCTCATTTCATTTTTAGCTTCTTCATCTGCCTTCTTCTGAAGGTTAGTCTTGATGTCGTTCTTTAATTCTTCTAGTGATTCAAATTCAGTTGTGTCCTTAGCGAAGTCATCATCTAGGGCTGGTAATTCCTTAACCTTGATTTCATTGATCTTTACTTCGAATACTACTGGCTTACCTGCTAGCTCTTCAGCTGGGTAATCTTCTGGGAAAGTAACTTCAACGTTTATTTCTTCTCCAGCCTTCTTGCCTACTAGTTGTTCTTCAAAGCCTGGTATAAATGTACCTGAACCTACCTCTAGTGAATAGCCTTCAGATGTTCCACCTTCAAAAGCTTCTCCATCTAATAGTCCCTTGAAGTCTATAACTGCTATATTTCCATTTTCTATTGGTCCTTCAGTATCTACCATTCTAGACTGTCTTTCTACTAGGGCCTTTAATTCAGCATCTATCTGGTCTTCAGTTACTTGAGCTTCAACCTTTTCTATTTCTACACCCTTGTAGTTTTCTACTGTTAGCTCTGGTCTAACATCAACATCTACTACAAGTACTAGTGAACCGTCTTCTTTAACATCCTTTATATCTATACTTGGCTGGCTAACAACAAATAGACCTAGCTCGTCTATTGCTGCTGGATATACTTCTGGAAGTAGTATATCTAGGGCATCATTAAAGAATACTCCCTTACCATAGTTCAATTCTATTATCTTTCTTGGAGCCTTACCCTTTCTAAATCCAGCTATATTGTATCTAGACCTAGTCTTCTTGTAAGCCTTGTCTATTGCTCCCTCAAATTCTGCAGCATCTATAGCTATTTCAAAATTCACAGAATATCCTTCTTTTTTAATTAATTCTGGTTTCATAAATAATCCTCCTACACGTCACCTAAATATATTATTGTTTTTTAATTATTCAAATCATAATTTTAAACACAATTCAACCACATAATTATACTATAAAAAAGGTTAAAATACAATGGTTTCCTTAATTATCATGATATGAATAGGTATATTTTCCATTTTCTATGTCCATAACCACATAGGACCCCTTTATACCATCCCTAGGTAGGGATAGGCTTCCAGGATTTATGATTTCAACGCCACCTATGACTTTATTTTCCTTGATATGGGTATGGCCAAAAATCGCTATATTGGCCCCCTTTTCATGGGCATCCTGGGCTAGCAGGTCCAATCCATACTTGACCCTGTGCATGTGGCCATGGACAAGCATAAAGGTTAGGCCTTCTAATTCAAAGACAAGCTCACCATCCGCTATTTCAAAGTCACAGTTCCCCCTGACTGCCATTATCGGCTTAGAGGTCTTGTCCTTTAAGTAAATGGAGTCCTTAAAATTATCCCCGGCATGTATCATCAAATCAATTTCTTGACTTATAAAGGGTACCAATTTGTCCATACTTCGTCTGTCTCCATGAGTATCAGACAAGATTAATATCTTCATTTTTAAACTCCCTTCTCTA
>NZ_CDRRTB010000026.1:0-17471 GCF_977045075.1 Peptostreptococcus sp.
ATTATACCACGAAAACATTGAAATCTCAATGTTTTCTTGGTATGGATATCATAAAGATGCATTTGTATTGTACTAGAAACTAGAAAAGTCCACACTTTTACATGTGGACTTTGTCTACAGTCTGAGGAATGTGGATTTTAACACATTCCTTTTTTAAGTGTTACAAAAATTTAACACATTATGTAAAGTTTAAATTTTTTCATGATTGAAGCTTTGTGAAATGTTGCAATTGGATATGTATACTAAATAGATATTTATCGTATGAAAATATTGTTAGTAGGAATACGAAAATAATAATTAATACTATTTACAAAATGATATTGATGTGTTACAATTGAGTTAGTTGTAGACAACTAAGTGTTTATTTGTATCAACACTAAATATATGTAAGGTGCTTTCAGTTTAGAGTATATCTTTAGTAAATTACTTGAAATTTTAATTATTGCATGAGGGGAGGTAACTTGTATGAAGATAAATATAGTTAATGAAAACGTTAAAGATCAGACTGTAAGAGCTCATCATCATAGCCTTTCTGTTACAGAAGACTAGAACAAAGATTAAATATTTGTTAGTATCTTTACTATTAATAGTGTCTTAGAAATAACCACAACAAAAATGATGCCAATGTCAATTAATTGGCATTGGCATTAATTTTTATCCATTTATAAAACAAGTCATATTTAAAAATAAATATCAAATATTTAAATATATTAAATATAATACTTTAAAATTCGCGTATGCATCAAATTATAAACAACTATGATATAGAGATAAACTTATAGAGAGTATTATTTATTTGACTTGTTTGTTTAATAAAAAGAGAGGTGAAAATGGACATTACTAGAGATATAAAAATAAAAATATTATCTACACCTTTTACTTCTTTTATATTACCTTCATTAGAAATTTCATCGTTAGTTGGTTATTTAAAACAGGAAGGGTTTGATGTAGAAGCATGTTATCCAGCCTATTTATATGCATATTTCATTGATTGGGATAACTACAAATATATTAGAGATAGTGAATATGGACAAAAAATATTCTCTTCATTACTATTTGAATATGAATTGAATCTAATTGATGAAGCTGATGATATTAACTTAATTTTAAAACTGAGAGCTAAGACAGAAGAATTTGTTTTAGAGTATGTTCGTAGTCTTTCTATAGATAAAGAATCTATTATTATATTTCATATGTATAATAAACAATTACTTTCGACATTATACTTCGCAAAAAAGGTAAAAGAAATTATAGGATGTAAAATTTTTCTTACAGGTTTTCATTGTGAATATAAACTGGGTGATAATTTAAAAGATATATTCCCTTTTATAGATGAAACTATCGGTATAAATATAGAAGAAAATATTATCTCAAAATTAAAGGATGAGGAAGTTAGGCTTAGTAAGGATTTGGACTTTCTGCCAACTCCGGACTATACGGATTTCTATAAATTATATGAAAAACTGAAAGACAAAATACCTGCTTTTAAAAAAAATAATGTAGGCTATCAAATAGAGTATTACCGAGGTTGTAAGTGGAATAAGTGTTCGTTTTGTACCTTAAATTGTCATGCTAGTATTTTTAGAAAACGTAATGTTGATCTTATATTGAAAGATTATGAAACAATTGCTGATAGATATAAAACTACGTTAATATACCCAGAACATTTTGTGATGGGAGACGAATGGAAGGAATGGTTGTCAAAAATCTCTAAGTTTCATAAGAACTCTAGCAATACAATAAATCTAAATTTCAAAGTTAAAGACTTACTTTGTGAGGATAGTTTTAAAATCCTTAAAGATGCAAATGCCAATATACTAATTGGCACTGAATCTTTTTCTGAAAAGTATCTGATTGGACTAAATAAGGGACAGCGAGTAATAGAAAATATACAAGTATTGAAACTTGCAAAAAGATGGAATGTACCATGTTTCCACAATTTAATGTTCGGCTTGCCATATGAAAATGAAGAAATGTACATAGAGAACGAAATTAATATTGAATTTATTTACCATTTGCAACCACCATTTGAAATTGAAAAATTTAGATTAACGTATGGATCAGAAATATATAAAAACACAAATAAATATAACATAAGTGAAATTTATATGAAGAACGAGAATGTAGTAATGTTCCCAGGTGACATTAGAGAAAAATATATACCATTTTTCTATGATTTTAATGTAAAAAATGATTCTATGATAGATGAAAAACGTTGGGTGGAGTTAATAGAAAGATGGAAAAATAGCTATTATAATAATGAATACAATTCAACTCCTGTAGTGGAACCGAATTTGATAAAAAGTAGTATAGGTAGTATATATCAAATTATAGATAGAAGATATGAAACTCAGATTGTATATAATATGTCTGAATTTGAGTGGAAACTATATTTATTTTTAGACAAAATCCGAACTATAAATGAAGTAAAATCTGCATTTAGGTTTGATGGTATTGAAAGTGTAATTAACGATCTCCATAAGAAAAAATTGATTTTTATTGAAGATGACTTAATTGTGGCTTTAGCAATATAGAAAAAAGTTATTATAGGAGGTTACATGAAAAGAATAAATGTTATAAATAATTTATCAATTATAAATATAGAAGAAAACAAGTCCTTAGTTAGTACCAACGATGAGTTTAAAGTTATATCTTGTGATACGAATATATTATCTGAGTTTTTGTCGTTTTCAAACGGAAAAACGATGGATGAAGTCATAAATTATTTTTCAGACCGTTTTAATGAATCTGATGTTAATAATTTTGCAAATGAATTAGCAAAAGAGAATATTATTACATATCAACAAGAAAATGAAAATAAACATTACTTTAATAAAGTGGCAGTTTTGTATAAGGGAAGTTTATATAATGAATTGAAAAAAGAGTTGTATAGTAGTTTGAAAATTTACATGGAGTTAGAGGTTGGTAAAGACAATATTAGTAATATAGATGTAGATGTTATTATAGCTATATTAGATGATATATCTTATGGAGAAATATTGGATTTAAATAAAAACTTATACATTAGTAAAAAACCATATATGTTTGTCTACTATAATGGTGAAGGTATTGTTTGCGGACCCTTTGTGATACCTGGTAAAACGGCGTGTTTCGAGTGCCTTTTAACACATAGAATAAAGAAATTAGAAGGTAATGGAAATGAAAAGATAGGACTTGATAACTTTAGAAGACTTACTATATCTAATGAATTAGCTCCAAAAGCATTTAGTGAGTTATTTTATTCTAATATAGTAAGGATAATACAAGTAGAGTTAAATAAGGTAAAATGTGAAAATGAAAACTTCGATTTTATAAATTCTGATCGAGTGTATAAGGATAACTTATTGGATTTTCAATTTGAAAGAACTTTTACTCCAATCAGTAGTTGTGAATGTTGTCATGCACATAATGAAAACTATCAACAGTATAAAAATATTGATATAAATAATATGTTGACGAATAGTATTTTCAATGGCAGTAAAATATGTTATTCAGTTGGTGGATCGAGGAGTATTTCTGCTGAGGAAACCAAAAAAATTGTTGATTCGGCATTAGAAAAAAGTGGCTTAAGGATTGATATAAGGCTGGCTGACAATAATCCTTTTAAAGGAATAATACCAGTTTATGATTCTTATCTAGAAAAAACACATGTTAATAAAACATCCTATTTATTGTATTCACAACTATCTCATGGAAAGGGAATTAACAAACAACAGGCATATTTTTCGGCCTCATTTGAGATATTCGAAAGAATAAGTGCAAGATACTTTGGAGAGAAGGAAATAATTTCAGCTAAATATACAGATGTAAAGGATAAAGCTATAGATTTAAGGTCAATTACTAGAAATATAAAGAATAAAAATACTGACTTTGATTTATTTTCAGAAGATATGGATATAGATTGGGTTATTGCAAATTCACTATCTAAAGAAAAACCGATATTGATTCCTGCTTCAATGACATTTTTGACGTCTACCTACTTCAAAGGTAATTTTATGCCAGCATCTTCAACAGGCTTAGCTGCTGGAGGAACATTGAAGGATGCAATACTTCAAGGTATTTATGAGATTTTAGAACATGATGCTTGGATGATAGGACAAGCTAATATGATAAAATTACCCTTAGTGGATATAGCTACATCAAAAAATGAAAATTTAAAAGAAAAAATAGCTAGAATAGAAAAACTTGGCTACAAGGTTGTGGTCAGAGATTATAGTAATGACATCGGCATACCAGTATTTAGAGCATGGATTGTTTCTGGAAATGATTATACTGCATATGCTTTTAATGGATTCGGGGCATCATATGACCCAGAAATTGCACTAGAAAGGGCCATAACTGAAGCTGTACAATCTGCAAATAAAAAACCTATGGTAAAGACAAAAAAATTTAAAAAGCCAAGTGCAGGATATATAATGGACGATCCAAACTCCATTTACAACTTGGGATACTTTATAAAAAAAGATATAGAAATCACCTCTAATGAAAAAATAATTTCATTAGATAAATATAAGAAGTATATCTTTAATTGCGTGGATGATATACTAGAGAATACTATGCGAAAATTGAAAGAAATAGATCCAAATTCAGATATCATATATTATGATATGACCAGGGAATCAATAGGTGTGCCAGTAGTAAGGGTATTAATAACTGGCCCAATACAAATGCTAGCTTCACCATTAACAATCGTAAGCCCTAGGACTTATTCATTCCAGAAAAATATGGGCTATTCAAACGATAAACCGAAATATGAAGATTTTTACATGGGAATTTATCCTCATTAAAAATACAATTTATTAATATGAAAGAAGGAGTAAACTATGATTAAAAAAATTTCTTTATTTATGCTATCAGCATGTATTTCAGTTGCTTTATTTGGTTGTTCTGGAAAAGATAAAGCCAAAAACAATTCTGAAACAGCAAGCAAGCAGGTTGTAATAGAAAATTTTGGTGTTACAACTGAATATGATAAGGCACCTGAAAAAGTGGTTCCACTTAGTTATGATGCAGCACAGACTTTAGTAGCATTAGGACTTGAAGACAAGATTGTTGGAGTGGCCACTGCAGAAGGTAGCTATAAGGATTGTCTTCCTGAGTATCAGGATAAGCTATCCAAGCTAAAGGTTATTGTGAAAGGTACACCTAACTTTGAAACCTTATTATCAAAAAATCCTGATTTTGTATATGCAACTGTTTATACTTTTGGTAAGCATGGCGTAGCACCCGTTGAGGATTTTCAAAAAGAAAATATTAAATTCTATTGTATAAATGGTACATTTTCAAAAAAGCCAGCCATTAAGGATATATATAAAGATATAGAAGATCTCGGTAAAATTTTCAGGAAAGAAAGTCAAGCAGAAAAACTTATAGATTCATTGAAACAGCGTGAAAAGGCATTGAAGGATAAGACTAAGGCAACACCTATTAAAGTCATGGCTTATGATGGTGGCGAAAAGATGGCTATGACTAGTGGTCAAGGAATCGAAAACGAAATAATAAGCTTAGCTGGTGGAAACAATATTTTTTCTGATTTGAAGAATTCTTTCGAAGAAGTAAGTTGGGAAGATGTTGCAAAAAGAAATCCTGATATTATCTTAGTTCATAGTTATGATCAAGGTGATACATCAGGAACAGTTGAGGAAAAAATTAATAGTCTAAAGAAAAATCCTGCCTTAAAAAATGTGACTGCAATTAAAAATAATAACTTTGTTGTTGTGAAACTGGTAGAGGTTTTTCCTGGTTTACAAGTATTTGATGCCGCTGATAGATTAAATGAAAAAATTGTGGAATTAACAAAATAAAGATATAGGATACCAGATTTTTTTATTTGGTATCCTATTATTTTGATAAGGGTGAGCTATGAAAAAATATAAGTTGATTTGTATAATAATATTCCTATTGATTCTGTTGTCAATTGTTTTAGCAACCTTTATAGGTTCAGCAGATATAAAGTTTGCTCAAGTTATAGACATTTATAAGTTCAAATTACATTTTTTAAATACAGATTTAGATGATATGGGATTATATAGCATAATTTGGAATATTAGACTTCCAAGAGCAATTGTTGCAGTTTTAGTTGGAGGTGGACTAGCACTAACAGGGTGCATAATGCAGGCACTAACGGGAAATGTAATGGCAGAACCGTATACTTTGGGAATACAATCAGGCGCAGGGATGTTTGCTGCGTTCTCGATAGCTTTTTTTTCTCAAATCCCAATATTAGGCATTCTGGGAACAAATATACTAGCATTTATAGGTGCGATGGTCTCAATGATATTTGTATATATAATATCATCACGAGATAGGGCTAAGTCTAATTCCAACCTGATATTAATTGGTATTTCTATATCAATGCTCTGTAACGCTATCATACAGCTAATTATAGCTTTTGCACCAGACAACGCGAAAATAAGAAGCATTGTTTTTTGGACAATGGGTGGACTAGGTGGTGCACATTGGGAGGATATATCTCTATTATTTATTGTATCGATTATAGGCTTTATCATAACATATGCACTAGCAGAAGAATTAAATATAATTTCAATGGGAGAAGAGACAGCGATAATTTTAGGTGTTCAACTACACAAACTAAATAAGATTTTATTAGTTTGTGTATCTGTGATGGTTGGAGCTATCGTATCAATAAGTGGTAGTATAGGGTTTGTAGGCTTGATAACACCTCATATTGTAAGAAAAATTGTTGGTTCAGACCATAAAAAATTAATACCGGTAGCAACATTAACCGGAGCACTATTTTTAGTTTGGACAGATATTGTTTCTAGGGTTATAGTTGCTCCAAAAGAATTGCCTATAGGAGTGATAACATCGTTGATTGGAGTTCCTTTTTTCTTATTTATAATTAAAAAAAGGAGCCGAGGAGTGAAATAATGAGTATATTAGAAATCGAAAATCTAACTTATAAAATAGATGATAGTCTTATAAGTGACGGTATAAATATTAAATTTGAGGAAAATACTTTCACAGGAATAATAGGTCCAAATGGGAGCGGTAAAAGTACACTGCTTAAACAAATTTATAGGGTACTAAAACCAACAAAAGGCAAGATTTTTTTTGATGGAATAGACATTGAAGATATTAGTTCTAAAAAAATGGCAAGGCAAATGGCCGTATTGCCACAGGAGAATCAAAGTGATTTTGATTATACGGTACGAGAGATTATTTTAATGGGAAGATTTCCTTATCATAGTTTTTTTATGGGGGACCATGACTTTGATGTAGATATTAATTTAATGAAGAAGTACCTTGATATTGTTGGGCTAAGAGAACAAGAGAATCAATATTTTAAGACTCTTTCAGGTGGAGAGAAGCAAAGAGTACTACTAGCAAGAGCATTGGTTCAGGAAGCTGAATTATTAATTTTAGATGAAGTAACCAATCATCTAGATATTGGATATCAATATAAGGTCTTAGAAATATTAAAAGATCTGAATATGACTATTATATCGGCGATTCACGACCTAAATTTGGCGATGAAGTTTTGTGACCAGGTGGTGATTATTGATAAAGGCAGAATTATAGTGACAGGCAACCCGAAAGATATAATAACAAGAGAAAATTTGAAAGAGATATTTAAAATAGATGCACAAATAATTAAAAAAGATAATTCACATATCATAGATTATAGATACTCATATTACTAAGCATTGGAGGTGAGTATATGTTTTTAAATAGAGCACTTATAAAGTTTGCTCAAGGATCTGAGAAAAAAATAATACAGGCAGTATTATTTCAACTACTGATTACCTTAATTTTATCTGCAATAGCTATATGTATGAGTATGTTGATAAAAAAACTAATTGCAAAGGAACATATCTTTAGAGTTGAAATAGTAATTTTTGCATTGATTATTACGTCACTATATGTATTATTGAAATTTCTGAGCAAAGTTAATTTAAGAATAGTAACAAATGCAGGAATAAGCATAAAAGACAATGTTAGAACGAAGATTATGCAGCAATTATTTTTGTTAGGACCAGCATTTTCTAGCTCAATGAGAACTGGATTTTTGACCTCTACTTTTACGACTAGGGTAGAATGGCTTATGAACTATTACACAAAATATATGCCTGTCGTTTTAAGTGCGATAATTAATGCTATTATTTTTATAGTATTTTTAGTATATATTGATATATATACAGGTTTTGTAGCCTTTGCATCTGTTTTAATTATGTTGTTTATACCTATGTGTTTTTTTAATTTAATGAAAGAAAAAGGAAAAGAAGAATGGAGCAATCATGCAAAATATTATAGCGACAGTTTGGATGGTATACAAGGCATGATAACCTTAAAGGCATTTAATGCAGATAAAAAGTATGTTAGGGATATAGAAAAATGTGGAGAGGATTATCGCAAGGCTATTATGGATCACCTACGTGTAACTATTATTGAGGGAACCTTTCTAGAATTTTTTGTTAGAGTGGGGACCGCAATTACTTTAGCAATTTTAGGGTGGAGAGCCAGTTATGGTTATGTAGATAAAGGCTGGTTGATTGTTGCATTATTTTCAGTTGGAGCAATATTTTCTCCAATGATATCTCTTATTAGTGCATGGCATCTAGGTTTTCAAGGAGTTTCCGGTTCATATTCAATAGATGAATTTATTCGAATGAAAAGTGAAAGCATAAATTTCAATCAAATTATACCAAAAAAAATAATGCTGCGTGATGACCTAACAAAATATATGGATAAGGGAGATGGAGAAAAAAAATCAGGTTTAATAAAGGGCGATGTGAACCTAGTATTTAATGGAGTGTATTTTAAATACCCTAATGGTGAAAAAAATGCAGTGAAGGACATCTGCTTTGAGCTGAAAAGAGGAAAAATAATAGCATTTGTAGGAAATTCAGGGAGTGGTAAATCTACAATTGCTAGTTTATTAGCTGGTTTTTATCGACCTCATAAAGGTGAAATAATATTAAATGGGAATAAGTTAAATAATGATACAGTAGGGCTATTCCAAAATAATATTTCGGCAGTTTGGCAGGATAATCATTTATTTTCAGGAACTATATATGAAAATATAAAGATGGGTAATTGGAACGCTAGTAAGGATGAGGTAGTAAACGCTTCTAAAAACGCAATGATACATGATCTTATTATGACACTTCCGAATAGGTATGATACAAAAGTGGATGAATTAAGTAGCAAGTTTTCAATGGGTGAGCGTCAAAGAATAGCAATTGCTAGAGCAATTTTGAAAAATAGTCCTTTAATTATTTTTGATGAAGCAACATCATCTCTTGATAGAAAAAATGAAATTTATATACAAAAAATGATGGTTGGCTTAAAAGAAAATAAAGGAATTTTTATTATTGCTCATAGGTTGGCTACTATTCTTATGGCAGATGAAATATGTGTAATGAAAGATGGCATTATTGTAGAAAGAGGAAGCCATCAAGATTTATTGCAATCATCAAGTATGTATAATAATTTAGTTGGGGGTATGTTATAAGGTATGAAAAGAATAAAATACATTTTATTGTTGTCAAAATACATTAAGAACTACTGGACTACATTATTGATAAGCATTGTAATTCATGGTATTTATAAGATTATGCCAATTGCATTAGGATTTGAGACATCATATATTGTGTCAAAAGCATTTAATGGAAGCCTGAACAATCCAGACTTACATTTTTATGGTGTAACATTTATGGTTATTGCAACTGCAATTTTGAATTATCTCGATATATATATTTCTCATGATGTTGCCTATCGTATATTGACTCAATTAAGGACCCTATCATATGAAAAGTTGATGTATATTGCACCTGCAGGTCTTGAGGGTGAGAAAAGTGGTAATATAATGTCTATTATTTTAGAGGATGTTGAAATTTTGGAGTGGTTTTATGCACATTCAATTATACAAGTATTTGTTTCAATAATTTTACCGCTTATATCTTTGATAATCATGGCAAAATTTTCAATTTATTTGTCTATAACAATATTATTATTTATTATATTACTTATGTTTGAACCTTACTTATTGAGAAAAAAATCTGATACCCAGGGATATGAATTGCAAAAAAAATTGGGAGACCTAAATGCTTGTATAATCGATGGTATACAAGGGATTAAGGAAATACTAATCTTCCAATGGCAAAAAATATATTTTGTAAGAATGTATAAGGCAAATGATGACTATAATATTGCCTATTATGAATACTCGAAGCGTTCTGTTCGTGAGGTATCTACATTTAGCTTGATTATAGGGATATCGTCTGTAGTATCAGCAATAATGATAGTGTATTTTGCCCAGGTTGGAAAGTATTCATACGAGATGATATTACCCTTAATATCCTTATCGACTATGATATATTCGCCTCTTCGCGAGACCTTGGCTATGAGTAGCAATTATGGCAGAATTTTTGCTGCTGCAAAAAGAGTTTTTGATTTTATGCAGTTAGATGCTACTGTTTCTGATGAAGGTAATATTACATATGATGATGTGATTAAAGAAGATAAAGGTGAGGTTTCCTTTAATTCTGTATACTTTAGCTATGTGGACAAAGATACAGGTGAAAAAAATAGTGTATTGAAAGGTATATCTTTTGTAATAGAAAAGAACCAAACGACAGTTTTAGTTGGGAGTTCTGGTTCTGGGAAATCTACTTGCAGTAAGCTTTTGCAAAGATTTTGGGATGTCGACAACGGGAGTATATTAATAAATGGTATAGATATCAAGAAAATTCGTTTAGAAGATTTGAAAAAGCTTATTTCGGTTGTGCCCCAAGAGGTATATATATTTAATAAAAGTATCAGAGAAAATTTACAGATGGCTAATGAAAATGCTAGTATAGAAGACATTGAATTAGCATTAGAAAATGCAAATTTGAAGGATTTTGTATATAAATTGGATGAGGGGTTAGATACAATTGCTGGAGAAAGGGGGGCAAAACTCTCAGGGGGAGAACGTCAGAGACTATCAATTGCGCAGGCCTTTATAAAAAATTCACCAATTTTAATTTTAGATGAAATAACTGCAAACCTCGACTATAATAATGAAGAAATAATAAATAATTCTTTGAATAAACTAAAGAAAGATAAGATTACACTTATGATTGCTCATAGAGTGTCTACTATAAAAAATGCAGATAAAATAATATTCATAGAAGATGGTATTTGTGTGGGAAGTGGCAAATATGAAGATCTAATTAATGAAAATGAAAAATTCAGAGAGCTTATTGGTGAAAAATCTAGATAAAGAAAAGGCACTTAAATAAATGGGAAATTTGTTTAAGTGCTTTTATATTATCTTAATTATAGGGACTTCCTTATTCAAAGTCCTTGTACATAAGTGATGGCTGGATACCCGTATTATTCTGGTACTTGCCACTCTTGTATAGGTCATATTCGCCATGTATATCATGGTAGTAAATCTGACAAATTTGTGTATTTGGATATATCTTTATAGGCTGGACACAGAAAATCTCAAGAGTCCAGTAACCAGCAAAGCCGATATCACCGAAGCCTGCAGTAACGTGGATAAATAGGCCCAGTCTACCTGTTGAAGACCTTCCCTCTAGCATAGGTACAAATTTTTCAGTCTTAGTAAATTCATTTGTCCTGCCTAGGTAAAGCTTGTTTGGTTCAAGAACCAGACCCTCTTCTGGTATTTTGATTAGCCTAGTTTCATTTGGTATCTTCATATCCAAAAGATCATTTTCATATACCAAAAGCTCATCACTAAGGGTAAGATTATAGCTATTTGGGTTTACCCTAGACTTGTCGAAGGGCTCTATTATTATATCTTTAGATTCTATATTTTTTAATATTTCCTTACCAGATAAAATCATTGCTATCTCCTTTCAAAAAAAGAATACTACCTGTATTTTAGCACAAAAAGTAATATAAATAAATCATTTAAATAAAAGTATCCTATATTTTTCGCTTATTGAGCCTGATTGTAGTATAATTAATTCATGAGAAATTTTTGGAGGTTATATTATGGATATTAAAGCACTTTATGATAGGGTCATAGGTGGATACCTAATAACGAGAGAAGAGGCCCTATTTCTATATAAAGAGGACTTGGAAGACCTGACTAGGTATGCGGATATGATTAGAGACCACTTTTGTGGCAACCAGTTCGATATGTGTACGATTATAAATGGCAAGAGCGGACTCTGTTCAGAAAACTGTAAGTTTTGCGCCCAGTCAAGCCACTATAATACAGGCTCTAAGGTTTATTCACTTTTGTCTGAGGAAGAGATTCTTGCAGATGCCAAGAAGAATGCCGACCAGGGTGTCATGAGGTATTCAATAGTAACTGCTGGCAGGAGCCTGTCTGACGAGGAGGTAGATAGGATGTGCCAGATAATTAGGAGAATCAAGGAAGAGGTTCATATTTCTGTATGTGTATCCTTTGGACTTTTGAAGAAGGACCAGTTTAGGAGACTCAAAGAGGCTGGTGCAGAGAGGGTCCACAACAACCTAGAGGCATCAGAAAACTTCTTTCCATCTGTCTGTACAAGTCATAGCTTCTCGGACAAGGTCCAGGCCATAAGGGCAGCCCAGGCTGCAGGCTTGGATGTCTGTAGTGGTGGAATAATGGGTCTAGGTGAGAGTATAGAGGACCGTATTGACATGGCTCTTAGCCTAAGAGACCTAGGAATTGAGAGTATACCTGTCAATATGCTAAATCCGATACCTGGAACACCTATGGAAAAGTATGAAAGCCTTGATGAAAAAGAAATGCAGAGGATAATTGCTGTTTATAGGTTTATCCTACCTAAGGCCTTTATAAGGCTAGCAGGCGGTAGGGGCCTAATGCGTGACAAGGGCAAGGCCTGCTTTATGTCTGGTGCCAATGCAGCCATATCAGGAGATATGTTGACTACTGCGGGAATTACTGTCGACAAGGACAAGAAGCTTTTAGAGGAATTAGATTACAGGATAAAACCTTTATAGTTATAGAGTAAAGGGTCCAGATATGGTATACTAAAAGGTAATTGATGTATAATTGATAAAAAACTTAAATAATTGATAAGAAGCTTAAATGATTGTAAAAAAACAAGAAGTGTATGTTTGGAGGTAGTAGATGAAGTTGATTGTGGGTACTAGGGGAAGTGCCTTGGCTCTTGCACAGACCGACAGTATAATCAATCTAGTTTTAGAAAAATTTCCAGACCTGGAGATAGAAAAGAAGATTATAAAGACAAAGGGTGACAAGATTCTTGATAAGTCCTTGGACAAGATTGGTGATAAGGGCTTGTTTGTAAGTGAAATAGAGAGGGAGCTCCTGGATGGGACTATAGATTTTGCAGTGCATAGCCTGAAGGATATGCCTACAAAAATGAGTCCTGGATTGAAGCTGGCACAGACTCCCCCAAGGCAAGACCCTAGGGATGTACTAGTGATAAATCCTAAGCACCAGGTCAGGCATGAAGACCTAGGGAAATGGTTGAGGTCTAGCCAGGGCCTAAAAATTGGTACTGGTAGCAAGCGTAGGACTAGTCAGCTGAAGAAAATAAACGAATCAATTCAGGAAGTAATGATAAGGGGCAATATTGGGACTAGACTAGAAAAGCTAGTCAGTCAAGACCTAGATGCGATTGTCTTGGCTACTGCGGGTATAAACCGACTTGGACTTGAAGACCTAAAGCTATATCATTTTTCCTATGATGAGATGATACCAGCCTGTGGTCAGGGTGCTCTTGCTATAGAGGTCAGGTCAAATGATGAAAATATGGACAGGATATTTGACTTTCTGGCTGATGAAATAGCCTGTATGGAGATAGAGGCTGAAAGGACCTTTTTGGAGGTCATAAATGGAGGTTGTCATGTACCTGTAGGGGCAATTGTTAGGAAGAGTAATGACAGTTGGATCTTGATGGGCATGTATGGCAAGGAGGATTGTTCTTCTATTGTGTATGGTCAGATGAGTTTTGAGCCAAGTCTTGAGGATGCCAAAAGGGCTGGTAGGGACCTGGCAATGGACCTGGTAAAAAGCTTGGAGAACCAAGAAAGATAAGATATTAGATGTGTTGATATAAGGAAGGAAATTATGAATAAGGGAAAAGTGTACCTAGTTGGGGCAGGTCCTGGTGACTACGGTCTGATAACTCTGAAGGGTTTAGACTGTATAGCAAAGGCAGACATAATTATATACGATAGACTGGTAAACAGAGACCTATTGAAAAATGCCAAGCCTGGCTGTGAATTTATATATGTTGGCAAGAAGTCCAGTAACCATATAATGGCCCAGGATAAGATCAATGAGACTATTGCTGAAAATGCAGCATGTGGTAAAATTGTTGTAAGGCTAAAGGGGGGAGACCCCTTTGTATTTGGCAGGGGTGGCGAAGAAGCCGAGGTCCTTTATGACCAGGGCATAGATTTTGAAATAGTGCCAGGTGTAACTTCTTCTATAGGAGGCTTGGCCTATGCAGGTATACCTGTAACCCACAGGGATTTTGCGTCATCATTTCACGTTGTGACTGGCCATGCCAAAAAGGATGATAGCTTAGACATCAATTGGGATTCCCTAGCCAGAGAAAAGGGAACAGTTGTATTCTTGATGGGTATCGGTAATATCAAGCATATTACTGAAATGTTGGTAACTCATGGTAGGGACCCAAAGACGCCAGTTGCCTTTGTGTCTAATGCTACCAATTACAGGCAGAGGACTGTCAAGACTAGTCTTGAAGATGCATATGACTGTGTCCGGAGGGAAGGAATCAAGGCTCCTAGCCTATTTGTAGTAGGTGGAGTGGTAGGCCTGTCTGACAAGCTTGGCTTTTATGAGAGAAAACCCCTATTTGGCAAGACTATAATGGTGACTAGGACTAGGAAGAAAAATAGTGATTTAAGGCAGAAGATAGATGAATTAGGTGGTAAGACCTTTGAACTACCAACTATAGATATAAAGGACAAGGAAAATGTGGGCAGGATCCTACTTGAAAGGTTGAAAAGAAAGACGTATAGTCATATAGCCTTTACTAGTCACAATAGCGTGGATATATTCTTTAAAAGCCTGATTAAGGAGGGTTATGATTTTAGAAGTCTAGCAGGCTTTAGGATAGCCAGTGTTGGTAGTGCAACTAGCAGGGCCATTCGTAAGTATGGCTTCATAGCTGATATAGAGAGTAGCCAGTCTACAGGTCAGGACCTAGCAAAGTTAATCCTTAAGGATATAAGAGAGGGTGGTTTTGATAGT
Organism: Peptostreptococcus sp.; assembly: GCF_977045075.1. NCBI lineage: Bacteria > Bacillati > Bacillota > Clostridia > Peptostreptococcales > Peptostreptococcaceae > Peptostreptococcus > Peptostreptococcus sp. Next base: position 15,182 of record NZ_CDRRTB010000026.1, read on the forward strand.
CCATCAGTCCTATTTCCATGCTCTGAGATAGCTAGCAGGGTGATGGAAGAGGTTATGGAATCAGGCCAGGTTGACCTTGATAGGGTAGACCTTTATACGAATACTGTAAATATGGATATCAAGGATGAGCTATTGGATATTTTGAAGAAGGAAGATATAGATTATATCACCTTTACTAGCTCATCCACAGTCAAGTACCTGGTTGAGATACTTGGTGAAGACAAGGACCTGATAAAAGATATAAGGAAGGTTTCCATTGGCAGTGTAACTAGCCAGACTATAAGGGACCTTGGCTTTGACGTTGATATAGAAGCAGACCAGGCCAGTATAGATTCTATGCTTTTAGCCATCCTAGAGGACGTTAATAAGTAGTCTTGTGCTTTAGCATATGCGCCCTCAGTAGGGATGATTTTTATTAAGTGAAAAATATAAGGAGAAATAGATGATAAAGAGACCGAGACGTTTAAGAGTAAGTGGTATAATGAGAGACTTGGTAAGGGAAACTAGGCTTGATATGAAGACCCTAGTATACCCCATATTCATTGTCGAGGGACAAGGGATTAAGAATGAAATAAAGTCTATGCCAGGTGTATATCATTTTTCAATAGATATGCTTGAGGATGAAATTGAAGATATTTTAAGGCATGGTATACAGAATATCATGGTATTTGGTGTAACACACGACAAGGATGCCTGTGCGAGCTCTGGCTTTGCAGAGGATGGTATAGTCCAGAGGGCTGTAAGGAAGATAAAGTTCTTTGAAAAGAGTCTAAATGTAATTACAGACGTTTGTATGTGTGAATATACTGACCATGGTCACTGTGGAATCTTGGATGAAAGCGGCTATGTAGACAATGACAAGAGCCTAGCAGTACTAGCCAGGATAGCCTTAAGTCATGCCCAGGCAGGGGCAGATATGGTGGCCCCATCTGATATGATGGACGGTAGGGTAGGAGCTATTAGGAGGATACTTGATGAACATGGTTTTGTGAATGTAGGAATTATGGCCTATAGCGCAAAGTTTGCATCAAACTTCTACGGACCATTTAGGGATGCTGCTGATTCAGCGCCAGCCTTTGGTGATAGGAAGACCTACCAGATGGATCCAGCCAACTTTAGGGAGGCCATGATGGAATGTGCCTATGATATAGAAGAAGGGGCAGATATGGTAATGGTTAAGCCGGCCCTATCCTATTTGGATGTAATCAAGGGGGCTAGAGAGAGATTTGATGTACCTATTGTAGCCTACAATGTAAGTGGCGAATATTCTATGATAAAATTTGCCATCAGCCAGGGCCTTCTAAATGAAGAGGCCATGTACGAGGCCGTAATGTCTATAAAGAGGGCAGGTGCAGATATTATTATCACATATTTTGCCAAGGACCTAGCAAAGTATATTGGTAGATACTAAGTTCAAAATATAAATTAAAACGACCGCTAAGGAGTTAAAATTCCTATGTGGTCGTTATTTTAATGGAGAGGTATATAGCTTGTAAATAATTATTTTTTCTTCTAATAAATGACCTCTTAATAGTATTGGTATTTGTTGGAGTTTTTGTATATAATATATATGAGAAAGTATGTGTAAGAGGAGGTAGCTATGTTTTTTCCAGTAATGGTAGATTTATCAGCCTTGGAGGTCTTGGTTGTGGGCGGTGGAAGAATTGCCTATAGGAAGGTTAAGAAACTCCTAGATTTTGGTGGCAGGGTCAAGGTAATTGCCCCTGAATTTTGTCAAGACCTTTATTCTCTGGCCAAGTACTTGGATGATGAAGAAAGGCTGATAATGATAAGTAGGCCCTTTGAAGTGACTGACCTTGAAGGTCAAGACCTGGTCTACCTTGCTACTGATGATAAGGACCTCAATGCTAGAATAGGTGGTATGTGTAGGTCTAAAAATATATTGGTAAATAGGCTGGATGACCATAGGGATTCAAGCTTTATAAATATGGCAACAAGGATAAAAGAATACAGGGGCCAAGATGTCTTGCTGGCAGTGTCTTGCTTTGGTGAAAATCCAAGCCTGACAAGGGACCTATGTGAGAAGCTAGATGAAGAATTTTTGGAGGATAGATAATGAATATAGACGATTTAAATCCCGCCCAAAGACAGGCGGTTGAGAGGACTGAGGGGCCGGTTTTAATTTTGGCTGGTGCCGGTTCAGGTAAGACTAAGGTGCTGACGACGAGGATTGCCTACCTAGTGGAGGACAAGCAGGTTTTGCCGGCCAATATCCTGGCTATAACCTTTACCAATAAGGCAGCCAATGAGATGAGGGAGAGGGTTGAAA
>NZ_CDRRTB010000027.1:0-17258 GCF_977045075.1 Peptostreptococcus sp.
TCTGCCAACGATATAATCATGTTTGCTATGGACAATATCAAGAAGGAGTCTGGAAATAAGGAATCTACAGACAAGCCTAAAGATATCGCCAACATTAAGGACCTAGACAAGGATATAGCAGAAAAAGAAAATAAGAATGGTGCTAAGCTATATTCAGTACCAGTAATATTATGGCATGCAAGTGACCCAAAGGAATCGATGGGTAATGGTGCCATAGTAAAGACTGCCATAGTTAGTGAAAAAGAAGGTAAATACACATATTATGTAGACTTTAATGGTATGCCATTCTTTGGTATGTATGGCCACCTTTGGGACCTAAGTATATATGAAAATGGACTAGGATCAGCTAAGGTATCAGCAAAGGTAGAAAAGACTAAGATGGATAAGGACTTAACTGGTCAGATGAGGGAATTCCCAGCAAGGTTCTCATTCACAAGAAATACAAAAGAAAAAGAAATTTTTGCAGAAGTTGCTGTTGATGCAATGGATTCAATGAAGAATAATGCCGAAAGCTATGATAAGATTGTAAAGGGTAGTGGAAAGCAAAATGCCAAGTTTATATTTGACTGGTCTGCAGCAAAGCAGTACAAGGAAGGTGAACAAGAGGCGACAAATAATAGTGGTGGAAGGCTAGCAGGTTCTGATAGGTATGAAACTTCAGCTAAGATAAGCCAGAAGTACTTTGATAAGGCAGATACAGTTGTCCTAGCCAGTGGTAAGAATACTGTAGATGCATTGGTATCAGCTTCATATGCAGATGCCAAGAAGTCTCCAATCCTACTATCTAAGGTAAGTGATGTACCGGCTAGTATTAAGGCTGAAATCCTGAGACTAGGAGCAAAGAATGTTGTAATAGTTGGCGGAAATGCATCTATTAGTGCCCAGGCTGAAAGCGAATTGAAGGCGATGGGACTAAGTACTAGGAGAATAGCAGGATCTAGTAGGTATGAAACATCAGCGATACTAGCCCAGGAAGTAAAGAACTTAACTGGTTCAGACAAGTTAATCCTAATTACAGGCCAGGATAAGAAGGAAGCTGATGCCCTAACAGTATCAAGTATAGCTACTAAGTCTGGTATACCGGTAATGATGACAAAGGCTAATGAGCTTGATTCTAATGCTAAAGCAAAGATTAACTCTTGGAATCCAAGTCAGGTAATAGTAGTTGGTGGTAAGTCAACCATATCTGATGGGGTAATGGAACAGGTAAACGCAAAGTCTAAGATAAGAATAGCAGGTGCTACAAGATTTGAGACAGCTGCTATGATTGCTAATGAAGCATATCCAAGTGGTAAGCATTTATTTGTAACAAATGGCTATAAGGCTGTAGATGCATTAGCAGCAGGAGCTGTAACAAAAAGGGCTAAGTCACCAATAGTATTGGTGGGAAGCAATAGCTCCACAAATGAGGTAAAGAAGCTAGCATCGGGCAAGGCAATAACAACCCTAGGTGGTACTAGCACAGTTAGTGACAAGGTTATTGAGGAGCTTAAGTAAGAAGCTTACAAATATTTTAAGTGATATGAATGAATGTAGTAAAATCTAACTATGTTTAATAAGGAATGACCAAGGTCAGGCCTGACTAAAAGCCGTCTTATTATCAGTAATGATAATAAGACGGCTTTTTTGAATATTTCTTGACATAAAAGGCATAGAGTTGTATCATTAAGTTAGCAGATGTTTTTTAAAAGTAAATCATTAAATAATCAATATGTAATCTTTTATAAATATAATCCATATAATATGAGGTGATGTAAAGTATGCTAAAAAATGTATATATCAAGGTTTCTTTAAACTTTATAAGGAAACATATACTTATATACCTACTAGTTTTAATAGCTATCCTAGTATCAGTATATGCTGTCTTTGTTCCATTTGTAACGGCTAAGAGTCAGTCTATCAACTATAAGAAAGTTGTGGAAAAGGTTTATCCAGACTATCCTGCCACATCCTATCTTGCAAGTGATAGGGAGGCCAAACTAATTGAAGAAAATAAGGCTGTGTCAAAATCTATCAAGTATGAAAACTACGGATTCTTTACCAGTCAGAAATCTAGACTCGAGTATGAATTAAAGGGTTATACAAGAGAGGCCCTTGATGCCAACCAATATGTTCTAGCAAGTGGACGTTTACCTAGAGAGAATGGTGAAATGCTATTGGATAAGTCCTACTTAAGTCAAGAGGGGAGTCCTAGTCTGGGGGATTCCATTTCAGGCATCAATAATCTAGAATATGAGCTAGGAAACAAGCATGAAATATATTCTGCAACTAAAAAATATAAGATAGTAGGCCTTATAGAAAAAAATAAGGATTATACTAGGGCTATCAGCAAAATTAAGACGAAAAACAGGGTAAGGGTCAATCCAATCTTATGGATATATAATACTGACAAGTACCCAGACCAGAGCCTTAGCTATACAGTTCTAATTAAATTTAAGGATGGTATGAATAACCTATATGGAAATTGTGTAAAGCTGGGAATTGATGTAGCCGATGATCCACAAATGGTAATACAAAACTTTGAGCTCTCAAGGTTAAATGAATCTATTAGCAATGTTACTAGGAGCAATGACGACAAGACTTTAATTTTTGTGGCAGTCCTCTTTATAGCCAGCCTATTTAAGCTATTGAATGATATTAGACTTAGAAATATGGGACTATTGAAAATACTGGGGGCTAAAAGTAAGGATGTATTTAAAATGCTAATAGGAGAGAGTTTGCTATTAGGTTTACTTGGATTAGTCCTAGGTCTATGCATAAGCTATGTCCAGACCTATAGGTATATAGGGGGTAGTAATGTTACAGATTCAGCAATAGACGTTATGCTAGACAACTACAGGGTTTACTTTAATGCAGGAGATATATTGCTAGTGATTACTGTTATATTTGCCCCAATCCTGGTCAACATAATATATTTAATAATTAAGTACAATAAGACAGAGGGTCTTGACCTACTTAACGAGGATAGGAAGACTAGGGCGAAAAATATCAATTTAGAAAAAATAAGGATTAGGAATATAGTATCAAAAATAGCCACAATCGGTTTTTTAAATAATCTTTACAACTATCTACTACCAATCCTTATAATTGTAATTATGGTCAGTAGTATAATTAATGTTCTAGGCGTTGAAAAAACTATGGCAAAAAATGATTCTGCTTATGATGTGAGTGAAGCAAGCTATCTAGGAAGGAATTTCCTCGTTAAAAAGAATTCTAGCTTTTCCATAGATAATGGAATTGATTCTAAAGACCTAGTGGACATAAACAAGTACAAGAACTTCACGCAAAATATGGAGCTATATGGTTATTTAGTTGAAGATACAAGCCAAGTGAATAATTCTGTACTAGAGAGTAAGGGTATTTCATCTAGTAGGGGTAAATATGAATTTGACTGTACTATTACAGGTATAGATTCTCTTAGACAAGAGGAACTTAAAGACAAGGGTATACTTTCCAGCGAGGATATTAAGAATATAGGGCAAGAGAACCAAGTCTATGCTGTGACAAATAACTTCTATTATGATGGTCAAACAGACAAGTACCAAAAGTTCTTGAAAAACCTAAAAGATGGTCAGATCGTATATATAAAGCTACCGTGTATAAAGGATGGTCTACAGACTTATAAGCTTTTACCTGTGAAGCTTATACCAAATAAGAAACCTAAGGCTACTATAGAGGAGAGGACTGCTAGTAATTCTTCCACAGTAGAGATAATGTTTGACCTAAATAGGCTAAAGAGCTTGACTAATACAAGCACAGTTAGTGCTATTAGGTTTGATGTCACATCAAGTGATGAGGCAAATCTAGTTAAGTCTAGATTATCCTCGAGGTTTGAGGTCAAGGACAGGGATAGAGAAAGACTAAATAAAAAGGAGCTTAGAGATAAGACATACTTTGATAAAATCAAATTTAGGCTAAGCTTCTATTCAATACTCCTATTATTCTCCTTAGTATTTACTATAAGGATAATAACAGACAAGAAGACAAGAGATGTTGGTGTATTGAGGATGCTAGGGGCTGACAAAAGGTTAATAAATAAGACCCTATTTATCGAAAATATGATATTTGTAGTGACTAGTCTGGTGATTGGAGTGTCAATAGGCCTATATAGGGTCTATAAGTACTACAAGATCACACGTGACCAAGACCTATATTATAAGGGAATAGCACATGTAGAGTTTCATCCACCATATGCCACTATAATTGTTTTAATAGTATTAGTATTTACAATATCAATATTAATGCAGATGTACTCAAATAAAAGGCTTGTATCAAAGAATATAATGCTTGATACAAGAAGTGAATAGTGAGATTTATTTTATGAAAGGTTGATAATATGAAATCCTTAAAGATTGACAATGTGAAAAAATATTATGGAAAAAAGGAGAGTCTAGTAAAGGCAGTAGATGGTATAAGCCTAGAAATTGAAAATGGAAAATTCACTGCCATAATAGGAACTAGTGGTTCAGGAAAAAGTACCCTGCTTCATTGTATGGCTGGCCTAGACAAGCCAACCGAGGGTAGCGTATTTCTTGACCAAAGGGATATATACGCCTTGAACGATGATGAATTATCAAAAATTAGGAGACAAGAATTTGGATTTATATTCCAAAGCTTTAACCTAATACCGGTCCTTAATGTTTATGATAATATAATCCTACCAATCCAGCTAGATGGAAAGAAGGAAGACAAGGAATATATTATGGATATAGTAAAAAAGGTTGGACTAGAAGACCAGCTAAAGAAGTTCCCTAATGAGTTATCGGGAGGCCAGCAGCAAAGAGTGGCAATTGCAAGGGCCCTATCCAACAAGCCAGCTATAATATTCGCAGACGAGCCTACAGGCAACCTTGATAGTAAGACTACTGAAGAGGTAATTAGTCTGCTTAGGTCTACTGTAAAAGACCTAAACCAGACCCTACTTATGATAACTCATGATGAAAATATAGCAAGGCAGGCAGATAGACTTATTACTATAAGCGATGGTAAAATAATAAGTGATGAAATAAATGTATAATTCTAGAAAGCTTCAAGAGGAACTAATTAAGCTTAAAAATAAGGAGAATACTATGGAATTTATTATTGCAGAGGAGGGTCTACCAATAAATATAGGATATCAAGGGGCAAGTATTGCCTACTATGGTAGCGAAATAGAGCTTAGCTATGAAACAGTACCACCTCATGGGGACGAAATATTTTCTGCAAGTCTACCATTATTGGGTATTAAACTTCCATTTTGGATGTATGGGAGGAATCTTATATTTTTAGATGCCTACTATCTGCTTGCAGAAACAGTAAAGGCTGGTAGCTGGAATCCTATTACAAGTATGCTTGTCAATATTCATACGGGTGAATATGCTAGCTTGGGAGATTGGTATAATGATATAACGGTTAAGGACAAGGGAATAGAGCTAGTAAATACCTTTGATAGGAAGTCTATGATCCTAAAGGACATCAATGATCTTGACTGGATATAGTAATAATAAAGTTATTGCATAGGGGGAATAAGCAATGTCTGATTCAAGTAAAAAAATCAAGCAAGATATTGAATCTGAAAGAGTGAGTCGTAGTAAGCTTGGCAGGGAAGATCTAGAGAAGGTATACCTTGATTTAGAAAAAGAGGATTTTCCTTCAGATAAGAGGATTAAAATTATAGGCGATTTGGCTGGAAGTGATGAGATAGGATACCACTACGAACTTATTTGTGAAGATTGGGATAGGGAATTGGGGTAGGTCAAGAAGAACTACAAGAAAAAACTAAACCAGTCTTCGCAAAAAGTCTTGCAGAAGAAAAAGACATATATGCTTCTGGACTTATAGTGGAGGCAGGACAAATAATATTTGGAAAAAAATGGATAACTTCAGCTTCAGTAGAGAACAAGGACTCAGCAAAAATTGAGAAAGCAATTAAGTCGCCCTGCGCTTTTTAAAAAAATGAAGAAATTAATAAAGTAAGGCCAAGAGAGATAGGTGGAAAATGGAATTAGATACTTTACAAGATGAACCAAGACTTATCTTGACATACCCTCATAGGTTAAAATTTAATAGAGTAGCCTTTGTTTCCATGATATTGTTAACTCTAATTGTTTTATGGATACTAATACAGCTTACGACCTATAATACTGGTTTTTCAGGTGAAATTATAGTGGCGATAGTGCTGATTGTACTACCATTACTTATGTGGTTTATTGCTTATTACAACTACTTAAATGGTGTAAAATTGGAACTTTATGGTAATAATTTGATTAAATATTACACCTATGGAAGCAGGGGCAATAGTCTATTACATTTTAAATTTCAAGCCGAAGATATAGGAAATATAATAATTAATAAGTATCCCTTCAATTGTGTGAAGCTGACCATAATAATTAAAAATCCTATTTTTTGTGGTTTACACGAGAAAAAGTTGAATAAGCAAAGTAGGGTGACCATTATCGCAGCTAGAGAAAAAGCAGACTTATTTATGCGAGAGATTAAGGGGCTAAACTTAATGTTCAAGGATCAAAATTAGATGTAACTGATTTACCTAAGAAGTAATTTATAAAAATTTTATAAAAGTAATCTATTAGAGTACAAGTCTCACTTAATATAATTGAAAATATTGATATTAGAAACAGTAAATCAAAAAGGTTTGCTGTTTTTTTCTACTAAACTTAAAAATAAAAGCGTCTATAAATATAAAAAAATGTCAGACAAAAGGATTCATGAGAAAAAATGGACATCAAAACCAATATATAGCCAGCTCCAAATGTAGTTTTGCTAAAAGATAGGTTTAGGCACCAGAGAAAAATAATTCAAGCAAAAATATGGTATAATATAATCAGGAAATTTTAACTATTTTCACCAATATATAGGTTAGGGGACCGGTTATGACACTAGATAAAAAAGACTTCAAAATGGACATGAGTAGAGATAAATTTAATATGTTAGAGACTTTTACAGGGGACAAGTACCTCTTCTGCCAAAGCTCTTTGGGCCAGGCTGCTTTGATAGATAGGCTGAGGTCAAATTTTTGTAGTGCCTACCACGAAAGAATAAATATAACAAGTCTTCAGGCCTACATAGTTAACCAGGTCAACCTATTTTGGCCACTTATGGGTGAGGGGGTTAAGCCAAATACCCTGTCGCGTTTAGCTAGTATCTTTTTATTAAATAAAATAATAGGTGACAGGAGGTATTTTGATGGATATTTTCAGGGCTTAAACTCAAATAATTTAAATATTGCCAACCAAATTTACGGGGCTATGATTGAGGCCAGTATGAGGTCTATACCTCAAGAGGCCATAGCCCACAGGATTTCAAGGTTTAAGACTTCAAGGTCTAACAGGCATATATTTGACGATATGAAGAATGTAATAGTTGAATATAGGTCTGTAATGGACAGGCTGGGTCTCTATGACCTTCCAAGTATCATCGAGATGTATTATAGGGTCTTGCTAGAAAATGAGACTTACAAGGCTCATACGTCTGACATGAACCAAGTGGACCTAGATGACCTACTTGTTCCTGATAATGAGCACATAGACCTTGTCAATAGGGTTGGAAAAATTGATAACCTACATTACGATAGCTATTATGATATGTATATTGGCCTTATAAATACACTTGAAAAATTACTTGATCAGGATAAGATAAGCCCTGGAAGGATAGGTGTTATTCTACCAAATAAGAGGCTTATATCAGAGGCTGAGGCTAGTAAGATTGGGCAGGACCTAGGCTACAGGATATCTTATTTGCCAACAAATGAGACTATTACAAGAACACCTACTGGAAGCCTTGTATTTAGTGCTCTAGCTATATATAGGGATCTGGAATTTATCTTGAGTCAGGAGGACAAGTTGGAACTTCTAAGAGTCTTTCATCCAGATAAGACGTATATATACTTAAGAAGAAATATAGAAAACCTAATGGTGGAAATAAGAAGAGACCTTTCTTCAGACAAGTACGGCCAACAGCCAGACCAGGAGTTTGTAAAAAAGTTCTTTAAAGACAGGCTAATGAAGGTGGAAGTAAGTGACCAGGATATGCTTATTGTGAGTAGCTTTTGTGACCACTTAAAGGATCTTAATATATTGGTAGAGGCCTGTGAAAAGGTAGACTTTATATCCATAGATGATGAGGCTAGGCTAGGATTTTTAAAGGAATATTCAAGTGTTTTTCCAGCAAATATGACCAAGCTAGAATTGGCTAATAGGGGGGACATACTACTGATGACCCTTGATGAATACAGGTTTTTAGCTAATGACAGGGACTGTCTATTAGTATTTGATGCTGATTCAAAAGCCTATATCAAAAGGGTAGAGAATAACCTTGATACTGACCTTGCCTATATGGAGGACAGTCTATTGACAAATATTGATGAAACTAACCTAGACCAGGTATATAGGGACCTAGAACTTGATAAGAATAGGAACTATATGAGGAGTCTATGGTCTACTAGGGAGTTCTTAGGAGATAGGTCTTTAGAAGACCTACATATCTATCTACTATATTCAGACTTAACAATTAATGGATATGACCAGCTGGGAGACAGGAGGCTACTATGGACATAGTTTTTAGGAAAGACCAGAAGGAAATAATGAAATATAGGTCAGGCAGCATGGGAATCCAGGCGGTTCCGGGTGCGGGCAAGACCTTTATAATTACAAATCTAGTAGCCAAGCTTCTGAAAAAAATGAAGGATGGAGACCAGGATGGTAAGATTTTGGTGCTAACATATATGAATAGTGCAGCCAATAATTTTAAGTCAAGGATAAGAGCAATTTTAGGAGACGAAGGCCTAGACAAGGGTGCCTTTGAGGTCATGACTATACATTCCCTGGCCATGAAGATTATAAGGGACAATACTGATATAGCCATGATTAATGAGGAAAGCCAGATAATTGACGACTATAAGAAGGGACTCCTGATTCAGATGGCTATTGATGAGTACGAGTCTTTACCATCTAATGAAGGAAGGATTAGGTCCTTTTTAAAAAAGGACTTGAGGGGGGACCAGGACCAGGTAGACAAGTGGTATAGGGAGTTTACCAATATCGTTTTAAATGCCATAAAATTGATGAAATATGCAGATATTAGTGTGGATAGGTTAGATGCCTACCTTGATAAGGGGCAGGCCACTATTATGAAGATAATAGGCCCTATATACAAAAATTACCAGACCATTCTAGACCAGGAGGGCTACTTTGACTATGATGACATTCTAATAAGGGCCTACAGGATTTTAGTAGAAAATGAGTCTGTGGCAGAAAAGTACCAGGCTAGGTATGCCTATGTATTCGAAGACGAGTGCCAGGATTCAAATGAAATCCAGGGTAAGATTATAGATATTATCTCATACAAGAAATCCAGCCGTAAAAAGTCAAAGAGGAACCTAGTTAGGGTTGGGGATGTAAACCAGAGTATAACAGGGACCTTTACTGGGTCAGACCCTAAATATTTCAAGGATTTTTGTTCAAAGGCTGACTATTCATATGAGATGAATATGGCGGCCAGGTCCTCTAGGGATATTTTAGACCTAGCCAACTACCTTGTAGACAAGGCGAGAGACCACTTGGAAGATATACACATAGAACCTGTTGAAGAAGGTCAGGCCTATAAGTCAAATCCAAAGACAAACAAGTATATGCTTGCGGCGAGGTCTTTAAAGAGCCAAGAGGAAGAAAGGGACCTGGTTGCCAAGACAATTGGCTACTATCAGAAGACCTTCCCTAGTTACAGCATTGGCGTCCTATCATTTTCTAACTATGATACAGATGATATGGGGGATTTTCTAGATGCTAGAGATATTAAATACGACAAGCTAGGGGCAGATTCTAAGCTAAGAAAGAAGCTTATAGGGGACTTAAAATTGGCCCTGGACTTCTTGCTAGACCCTAGTGTAGAGAACTTTGTGGACCTAGCTATGGATGCTTTTGTAGCAAGGTTTGACCTTGACCTTAATCAGGAGGAGGTAGACTATATAGCAGGCCGCCTAGCTAAGGAAGAGCCCGAAGCCCTGATTTATGATGGGGCATATCTTGACAAATGGCTATCTAGGGTAAGGCTCAGGCTTGATGATAGTATCAGGTTGACCTTTACTAAGCTAATGAGTCAATCAATAGAAGCAATTAAGTCTATTTGCGACCATAACCAGGCTGACAAGATGGGTCTAATCAACCATATCCTGTCTAGGTTAAGCTTGACCAATAGTGAAGTTCTTCTATCCAAGTATATAGTCTTCTACTTGAGTAATTTACTTGTCTATGAGGGGGCAGACCTAGATAGGCTAGCCCTTAGCCTAGACAAGAGGTATAGCAGGGTATTTGACGGTGCGATAGAGTCTATATACGATATGGGTGAGACAGCCCCCCTAGGGGGGAGCGTGACCCTGGCTACAATTCACAAGTCTAAGGGTATGGAGTGGGATGCAGTAATTATAACAGGCATAAACAAGTCAGACTTCCCATCTAGCCTGGATGACTACTTTAGGGTTGATAGGAAGTATCTTAGGTCGGACTTTAAGTATCCAGAGGCCTTTGTAAATATGGACATAGATAATATTCTGGGCGGAAATCAGGGCAAGACAAGGGCCTCATATGAGGACGACCTCAAGCTAGGCCTGATTGGAGAGAGGGTAAGACTACTATATGTAGGAATTACCAGGGCTAAGTCCAGCCTCCTATTATTGAACTCAAAGAATAAATTTATAGAAAGTCTTAATAGGAATATGTTTAGAAAGGATTCTAGCTACCTTGAGCTATTGACAAGCTACATAGAGGAAAGAAAGAATCAGTTAAATGGTATAGAAAAATAGGTGGTATTGATGATTGATAAAGAAGCTTTAGAATTCAGACTCGAAAGATTGGTATATAGTCAAAATATGCTGAGTGCCTGGAAGAGAAGTAAAAAAGAATTTATAGACAAGTATATAAGGCGTATTTTTTGGTCAGATGATAGCCAGCTTGATAGGGAATATGAGGAGAATATGTCCTATGGTAGGGACTTTCACCTTATGTGCCAAAGGATATTCCTAGGGATAGACCCTATTAGGTCTAAGAGTGAATTTGATAGGGACCTAGATAGGGTAAGGAAGATTTACAGGCTATATAGGGAAAGGTATGGTCATGACCTAAGTTTCCTACCAGAGTATACCATAGAGCTAAAGGATAGGATCCAGGTGACCTATGACCTCCTAGTTAAGGTCTATAAAAATGGGGAATTAGCCAGGTTAGATATATGGGATTGGAAGACAGAGCGTAAGAAAATAGAAAAAGTATATGCGGAGAAGAGGATGCAGACTAGGGTATACCAGTATGTTTGCAAGGAGTCATTGGGCAGTGGCCTAGACTATGAAAATATAAGGATGTACTACTACCAACCGGCAATTGATAGCCAGGTCATGGTAGATTATTCAGAGGAAAAGCATATAGCAAATAGGAATATGATATATGCCTGTATAGAGGAGATAAGGAAACTCAAATTAGAGGACTTAAGAGAAGAGGTATAGGATGGGTGTAGGATTTATAAAAGGAAGGATAGGTTCTGATAGGAGCCAGGCCCTCTTGGACCTATGTTTCAAGGAGGCCAGGTCAGGCTCTAGGGGACCGATATTTATACTAGTACCAGAAAAGTATACATTTGAAATGGAAAAAAAGCTGAGTATTAGGCTTATGAAGGATAGGGACCCAAATCTTAGGATTAGGGTAGTAAGTATGTCTACCCTGGCCAATATGGTATTTACTAAGGTTGGAGGCCTAAAGGAAAAAAAATTGACCTCTTCTGCTAGGGGGATGATGACCTATAGGGCTATTGAAGCTGTATCAAAAGATCTTAAGACACTAAGGGTGCCACAGGACTCAACTGGCCTAGTTGATATAGTTAAGGATGCCCTTATTGAACTAAAGCAAAACAAGATTGGACTTAAAGACCTTGAAGAAATGGCAAAAAAAACAAGTGATGATGCCCTTAAGGCTAAGCTCGAGGATATAGGCTTGATATATGCCTCATACGAGAAGCTAATGGAGGAGGACTATATAGATACAGAGGACTGGATAAAGTTATTTTCTAGAAAGCTGGCTTCTTTTGAGGAAATCAAGGAGGCAACTATCTTTATAGATGAGTTTACTGGTTTTACACCTATCCAGTACGATTTGATAGAGGGTCTAATTGCCCTATCAAAAAATACCTATATATCCCTGCTTTTGGATATGAAATCTAGGCTCGAGCTAAAGACGGTTTTTTCTAAGACCCATATTACCTATCAGAGGCTTATAGATATATGCAATAGTCATAATTTAGAAAGACTAGAGGATATAGATGTGGCTAGCCAAGGTTATTATTCAAGCCCTGAACTGGCTTATTTGGAAAAGAGTATAAATCTCTATAAGGCCAAGCCCTTTGAAGGCAAGGTAGATAATATTGAACTGATAGAGTTTGAGAATATATACAAGGAAGTTGAGTATGTAGCAGCCAAGATAGTTGAGCTTGTGAATGACAAGGGCTATAGGTATAAGGAAATAACAGTAGCAACTAGGGACCTAGATGCCTATTCCTACCTGGTAAGGGCTATATTTAAGGACTACAAACTAAATTACTTCCTAGACCAAAAGCTAGAGGCCAAGACCAACCCAATTCTTGTGCTCTTGACCTCTATTTTGAATATGAAGAAGGAAAATTACTCGTATAATTCTGTTTTTAACTATTTGAAAAGTGGTCTTGTCGGAATTGATCACGAGGATGTAAGCCTTCTTGAAAATTATGTAATAGCTAATGGCATTAGGGGGTCCAAGTGGTTTAAGGACTGGGACAAGCCCCTAATCCATAATATAGAGGACGATTCAGAACCTGATAATACATATATTAACGGTATTAGGCAAAGGGTTATGGAACCTATAGGCAAGCTACACAATAAACTCAAGGGTAAGAATAGCCTTAGGGATATATCCTCCTACCTATATGAGTTTTCCCTAGATATAGGACTAGCAGAGAGAATTAACGACCTAATAGAGGAATTTAAGTCCCAAGAAAACCACTACAAGGCCAGGGAATACTCACAGGTATGGAATATTTTTGTAGATGTTTTGGATGAAATGGTTGAATTTTTAGGTGACGAAAAAATAGGCTTAGATAGGTATATAAGGCTAATGGAGGCAGAATTATCTGGTTTTGAACTGGGTATTATACCTCCTTCAAGTGACCAGGTATTCGTTACCAGTGTAGATAGGATGAAGAATCCGGATACAAAGGTACTAATACTAATGGGAGTAAATGAAGGAGTATTCCCTAAGACAATAGGAGACCAGACCCTGATTAGTGACAGGGAAAAAGAAAAATTAGGACAAATAGGTATAAGTTTTGACTCAGATATGAAGTCAAAAACATATGATGAGGTCTTTCTGGTTTATAGGGCAATGGGACTAGCAAGGGAGAGGTTAATCATCAGCCACCCTGTATCAAGCTTTAAGGGAGATACTCTGAAGATGTCTTCTCTTATCAAGAAGCTAATGAAGATCTTCCCAAGTCTAAAGATGGAAAGCTTCTTAGAATCCGACCTAGACCCTAGTCACATATATGACCAGCTAGTTAGTCTTGAGGAGAGGGTCAAGGTTGAAAAAATGTTGGAATCCAGCTCAAATTACGATAACAGGGTCTCCAGCCTTAATGCGAACCAAGCCAGAATTCTGTATGGCCAAGGTATATTTAGTGTATCTAAGCTCGAGAAGTATGCAGCCTGCCCATTTTCCTATTTTATGAATTATGGATTGGCTGCCAAGGAGAGACCTATAAACGAGTTTTCTCCAATGGACTCAGGCATATATTCCCACAAGGTACTAGATGAATTTTCCAAGTACTTGGCAAAAAAATCCATGCCTTGGAGAGAGATAGAGAAGGATTATATAGGAAGGTCAGTAAACCAAATTTCTAATGAACTTGTTAAGTCAAGGGCTGGCTATATACTGGACAGCTCTGAAAAATATAGGTACCTGTATACTAGGCTAAATAGGTCTCTTGTAGATTCCATATACAATATGTCCAAGCAGATAGACAAGGGACATTTTGAACCAAGAGGCTTTGAGCTGAGCTTTGGATTTAACTCAGCATATCCACCTCTTAAGCTAGACCTTGACGGGACTAGGAGGGTTAATATTATAGGTAAGATTGACAGACTAGACACCTGTAAGGATGGTGATAGGGAGTTTGTAAGGATAATTGACTACAAGTCCTCTGCAAAGGAAATAGACCTGACTAGCCTATATGGTGGCCTTCAGCTCCAGCTGTTCATGTATATGAACGCAGTGATAAATGCTGACAAGACTGGTAAGCTGGAGCCTGCAGCCGTTCTTTATTCGAATTTTTCTAACAAGGACCTAGACATGCCTGGTCTAGCAGATGGACTAGCCTTGTCTGACGAGGACCTAGAAAAGAAGTTACTAAGGGAAAATAAGTTAAGTGGTCTAATAGTCAATGATAAGGAAATAATGGGTCACCTGGACAAGGACCTAGGAGCAGGTGAATCTTCAGATATATTGAAACTTGAGCTAAAGGCAGATGGGTCTGTTTATGAGAGTCGTACTACCAGCATGTATCCAGAGGAGTTTGATACTGTAAGGACCTATGTAATGAACAAGTCTAGGGAGATTTGTCAGGATATTTATGACGGAAAGATAGATATTAGCCCTTACAGGAAGGGGGCTTCAAATGCCTGTAGCTATTGCGAGTACAAATCAGTGTGCCAGTTCGATCCTAGTATGAAGACAAATAGCTATAGGGATATAGAAATACCACTGGGTGACAAGTATAATAAGTGCAAGCCTGATAGTGGTAAAAAGGCAGCCAAGAAAGATGGCCTTGGTCGCTATAGCGACATAATAGGAGTTTTGGCAAATAATAATAAGGAAGGGGGACTAACTAGTGGCGACTAAGTGGACAAGGGACCAGGCAAGTGTAATAGACCATAGGGGGTCAAATCTCCTAGTAGCAGCTGCAGCAGGTTCTGGAAAGACTGCTGTCTTAATAGAGAGGATTATTAGTCTGGTTACTGATAAGGATAGGCCTATAGATATAGACAAGCTATTGGTAGTAACCTTTACCAAGGCTGCTGCCAATGAAATGAGAGAAAGGGTAGGACTAGCCCTAGAGGATATTTTAGACAAGGACCCTGAAAATGAACACCTTCAGAGACAGGTACTTCTATTGAACAGGGCAGACATAACAACTATAGACTCCTTTTGTGGTCGAGTGGTTAGAGAGAATTTTCATGCCAGTGACCTTGATCCTAATGTCAGGACTGGAGACCCAGCTGAAATTGAAATGATAAAGAAGGATGTCATAGAGGATCTCTTTGAAGACCTATACGATGAAAAAAATGGGGACTTTTTAAGTCTTGTAGACCTATATTCAGCCAGGAACAATGATAAGCCCCTAGTAGACCTAATATTAAAGCTAAATGCCTTTGTAGACTCATCTGCCTATCCCGAGGACTGGTTAGACAGGGCTGCAGAAAGGTTTAATACTAGTGGCAAGGACGATAGGGAAATCATATCCTCTTACCTAGGACCATATCTTTCTAATGAGCTAAGTATCTTGGCTTCATCTACCTATAGGCTGGAGGCAGTAGTAGAACAGCTTGAGGATTATGATGACCTGGCTAAGTACAGGGACTTTATTGGTCACCACCTTGCCTATCTTAGGCCAATACTGGGAGTCCTATCACCTAGGTTGGGACAGGAAAAAACAGACTTCGATTCGGATTTAGATTCAGGCTTTTTAGACCTGGACCTAGAAGCCTTGAAGAATTCTATTGATATATACAATTCAGGAAAGGCAGGAATTAAAGCCTTTAGGATAGGGTCAAAGGTGGACGAATATGTAAAGGTTGACTATAAGAAAATAAAGAAAATGGTTGATGATATATTTTCTGATATAAGGTCAATCCTAGCTAGACTCTATATAGGCCTAGATGAGGTGAGGCTAGAACTGGACATGGCCTATCCTTATATGAGGGCTATATCAAATATAACTAAACTATTTAGGAAGTCCTACAGGCAAAAACTAAAAGGTCTAGGCCTGGTTGACTTTTCATATATAGCGCATACGGCTCTTGATATACTTATAGATAGGTCGGGTGAAAGTCCTGAGCCTAGTAAGATTGCCCTAGCCTATAGGGACATGTATGAAGAGGTCTTTATAGATGAATACCAGGATAGCAATATGGTCCAGGAATTGATCCTATCAACTATATCTAGGACCAGTCCTGGTAATAGGTTTATGGTTGGGGACGTCAAGCAGAGTATATATAGGTTTAGACAGGCCATGCCTGAAATATTTATGAATAAATACGAGAACTATGCTATTAGTCAGGGGCCACTTGAGTCTGGCCGTAAAATACTCCTATACAATAACTTTAGGAGCAGGGCCCAGGTACTAGAGGCCTGTAACCACGTATTCATGTCTATAATGAGAAAGGCAACCGGAGAGCTTGATTATACACAAGAGGAGAGACTAAATCCGAGTGCCATTTTTAAGGACCTAGATTATGATAGCATTGATGAAAGTGCATACAGAGACCTGGTTGGGGGACCCGATAAGTCTGAGATTATCAAGCAAGGTCTAGCTTCGGAGAGATTTAATATAGGTGGTCCTGTAGAGCTAAGGCTAGTGGACAAGAATTTTAATGAAGATGACCAGGACTTAAATGGACAAGCCTTGGAAGAATTTAAGTCAACATCAAGCTTTAGGTCCCAATGTCAGGCTATAGGGACCTATATTGACCAGGTGGTAAACAATAAAGAGAAGCCATACTTGGTTTTTGATAGAAAGCTAGACAAGTATAGAAGGATAGAATATAGGGATATAGTGGTCCTATTTAGGTCCCTAAAGTCTAGGGTAGAGGATATAGAAGATGTATTCGGCCAGCTTGGTATTCCCCTGTATTCAGACCTAGGAGGAGATTATTTCTCCACACTAGAGGTGAGCATATTTGAAAACCTACTTAGGGTAATAGACAATCCTAGACAGGACATATGTCTCTTATCTATCATGAGGTCACCAATATATAAGTTTGAGCCAAGTGATTTTGCCCTATTGAGACTAGTGGATAAGGACCTAGACATATATGGTCTCTTGGACAAGCTATATGAAATGGACCAGGCAGAGCTTGATAGCCTAGGAAAGGACTATCAAGACCTAAGACTTAGGGTTGTTGACTTTATGGACCAAATTGATGCCTACAGGAGGATGTCTGTCCTTATGCCTTTAGATGAATTTATTTGGTTCCT